>NZ_RZTF01001080.1:0-249 GCF_004023175.1 Mesorhizobium sp. M7A.F.Ca.MR.362.00.0.0 | reverse complement strand
GTTTAGAATAAGAAGCAAGCGTTTCTTTTGATGCATGTAAAATGAAAAAACCGACTGGAAGGTCGTCTTTTAAGATGACAACCGGATATCGGTCCTGTATGCCCAAAGCCTGAGACAGCACCTCTTTCGGGAGGGAGGTAAAGCGTTTGTCATCGTTGGTGAGCGTGAATGATTGAAGCTCGGGCAAGTGTTCAGGCTTATAGAAGGATAAAGAAATGTCTTGAGTCATGGGGTGGCCTCCTTACAATA
>NZ_RZTF01001079.1:0-249 GCF_004023175.1 Mesorhizobium sp. M7A.F.Ca.MR.362.00.0.0 | reverse complement strand
TTTCCAGAACTAACCGTAACAGATATTTTAGAGGGAATCCAGTTATTGGATGAAGAAGGTTTTATTGAAGAAACACATCTAGATGTTGAAAAAACAGTTCCTGAACGTTACAAACCGAATGTAAATTATTTTAGTCGATTTATTGGAACTAGAAGAAAACGTTTTGACATTCAACAAAAAATAAATGAAACATCAATTTTGTTATTAGGTCTTGGAGGTGGAGGTTCAAATATTCTAACTCTTCTTGCT
>NZ_RZTF01001078.1:0-249 GCF_004023175.1 Mesorhizobium sp. M7A.F.Ca.MR.362.00.0.0 | reverse complement strand
CCCGCCGCTCCGGCACCTGGTCACGCTGGTTGATATCGCGCATCTCGCGGTAGTCGATGACGGTATAGGCGCCATTGGTGTCGGACGACAGCGTGGCTGGATAGGCGAACAGATCGTCCTTGAAGGGTTTTAGTTCGAGAGCGGCAGCGTGGGCAGCTGAAGAAACCAAGAAAAGCATTGCTGTGAGGAAAGCGCGGACCGCCCCCCTCTGGCCTGCCGGCCATCTCCCCCTCAAGGGGGGAGATTGGA
>NZ_RZTF01001077.1:0-250 GCF_004023175.1 Mesorhizobium sp. M7A.F.Ca.MR.362.00.0.0 | reverse complement strand
GAACGAGACGATGAGAAAGCATATTATCACATTGGAAGATCCGATTGAATACTTGCATAAGCATGGTAAATGCATTATTGATCAGCGAGAGGTCGGCTTTGATACGAAGAATTTCGCCAATGGGCTGCGGGCTTCGTTAAGACAGGACCCGGATGTTATTCTAGTCGGCGAGATGCGTGATTTAGAAACAATTCAAACCGCAATTACAGCAGCAGAAACAGGCCATCTTGTGCTCGGAACGCTTCATACG
>NZ_RZTF01001076.1:0-250 GCF_004023175.1 Mesorhizobium sp. M7A.F.Ca.MR.362.00.0.0 | reverse complement strand
CTCATTTCCAACACTTGCATCAGCGCTTCCTCTGAAGCAAAGGCGCTCTTAATTTCAAGAAGTGTTTGCTGGCTTTCTTCCTTGAAAAAGACGCTGATCTGCATTTCCGGCATGTCAGGAGCAACATTTCCGTCCTTATCTGAGAACGCATCTGTATAGAGTATGACTTCTGGTGCAACCATTTTCTTATACACTGCAAGTCCCCAAGATTCCTGCCCAAAAAAATCTCCCTGATTTTCATCTGTACAAG
>NZ_RZTF01001075.1:0-250 GCF_004023175.1 Mesorhizobium sp. M7A.F.Ca.MR.362.00.0.0 | reverse complement strand
TGGCTGGCTGGCTGGCAGGATATATGGCTTTGTCACCTTTAGTCGTTTGTGCATTTGTGCACTCGTTCGTTTGTACGTCAGTTCAAGCATGCTGCGTTTCCAAGAACTAACCGGATGGGATTGGAGTGCACCGGCGTTGGTGCACGGGTCTTTTATTGGTGTGGGTGTAGGCAAGCGGTCTGAACCGCGCCGGGTTTGCCGGAGGCCGTTTCGTTTGAGTCACGCTGCCATGGCCGGCTCTTCGAGCATG
>NZ_RZTF01001074.1:0-251 GCF_004023175.1 Mesorhizobium sp. M7A.F.Ca.MR.362.00.0.0 | reverse complement strand
TCTTTATCGCGTACGAAATCACCAATCAAGTAACCATAGCTTTCCTCATATCCAAATAGGAAAGTATGCTGATTAGTTTGTTCAAATTCTTTGATTTTTTCTCCAATGAATTTGAAGCCAGTCAATGTATCTAATGTTGGAATACCATATGCTTCTGCAATTGTTCTTCCAATTTCAGATGTTACGATTGTTTTAATAACAATACCGTTTTCAGGCAGAATACCTTTTGCTTTTTTCTCTGACAGCAAGTA
>NZ_RZTF01001073.1:0-251 GCF_004023175.1 Mesorhizobium sp. M7A.F.Ca.MR.362.00.0.0 | reverse complement strand
GCTCTACATCGTCTTCCGTGTCGTCATCTACCTGCAGAAGCGCCCGGTCCGCCACTAAGCCGTTGAACCCATTGGCGGCCCCGCTGTCGCCTCGAATGAGCCCCGCAATCGTTGCCGAAATCTTTAGGTTAATTATCCTTGCTCGGGTGACCGTTCGTTAAGCCTCTTCCGAAACCCCTTACCGGTAAGCTCTTGTTAGCCCTAGCGTTTAAGTCGAATTTTATGAGTATTCGATAGTGTCGCGCTCAAGG
>NZ_RZTF01001072.1:0-251 GCF_004023175.1 Mesorhizobium sp. M7A.F.Ca.MR.362.00.0.0 | reverse complement strand
ATTATGGTTTTTGTTCTTTTTAATTATTAATACTTGTTTAATTAACTACTATTGCTATAAAAGAGTTTATTATGTAGAATAGAAACTCGCTTCATTGAAGAAATTAGTAAGAAGATTTAAAAAGAAGTTGACTTCCACGAATAATGGTGATATATTAATAAATGTCGCTAAAACGAATAAAAACTTTCTTTTTATACAAAATAAAAAAGTTTGTTCGTAGAAGTTGACGACGATGAAATGATATGCTATTA
>NZ_RZTF01001071.1:0-251 GCF_004023175.1 Mesorhizobium sp. M7A.F.Ca.MR.362.00.0.0 | reverse complement strand
AAACCGCCGCTGTCGGTCAGAATCGGATGCGGCCAGCGGGCGAACTCGTGCAGGCCACCGAGCCGCGCCACACGCTCGGCGCCGGGCCGCAGCATCAGATGATAGGTGTTGCCCAGGATGATGTCGGCGCCGACACCGCGCACCTGGTCCATATACATGGCCTTGACGGTGCCGCCGGTGCCGACCGGCATGAAGGCCGGCGTGCGGATTTCGCCGCGTGGCATGTCGATCACGCCCCGCCGCGCCTTGCC
>NZ_RZTF01000106.1:0-17185 GCF_004023175.1 Mesorhizobium sp. M7A.F.Ca.MR.362.00.0.0 | reverse complement strand
ACATCGCCATGGTACTTCGAAACTGCAATGTACGGTCGGGCAGGTCCTGAACTGCTGAGAGCACGAATGCTGCCGCCGCTCCACACAATGTGAGGAAGAACCTAATTTAGTGCAGTGTGACAGGGCCAAGGAAGTACGATATTTGCTGCGATCAGGCAGCTTGAAGGCGAGCGACGTCTCGCCAAGTGTCCAAGGCTGCTGCTTGCAATTCGCGATGGTGGTTGGATGGAATATCGTGACGGGGAATATGAAAAAGGTTGCTGATCGGGTCGTGGATGGAAACGACACGCTGAAGCTGTCGCGCTGATTTGAAGCGCTTCATGATCCTCTCGCGTCTTCGGACGGGGTTGATGAGAATTCTCCGCCCTATTATTCAGTCCCTTGTGAGAACGATGCTCGAAGCCTGGCATGATCTCTCGTTTCGCAGCACCATAGGAACGCAGCTTGTCGGTGATCACTACACGCAGCGAACGGCCTTGTGTTTTCGGGAGCTTGCACATCAATCGCTTTGCCGCCTTGCTATTCCGATGGCTTTGCACCAAGACGTCCAGAACAAAGCAACGGCACGCCAAAGCCAGTGTTTCTTTCCGCCGATGGTCATGACAACCTCATCGAGATGCCATTTGTCGCCGAGCTTGCCCGCCGATCGCTTGCGGATATCATTGGCAAAGTGTCTGCCAAATTTCTCAGCCCAAAGTCGCACGGTCTGGTGAGAGACGACGACGCCATGCGCTGCCAGCATATCCTCGACCATCCGCAGGCTGAGCGGACCGGAAATATAGCCAAACAGCATGGGCAATTACCTCGGCCGGAAAATCGGTGGCGACGATAAATTGGATCACGACGGGCAACTCTGGTGCCGCCAGATCCCACATTTTGATCAATGCTTGGTTAGCGTTACAGTGCCGTCGCCTTGCCTTGGCAGGACTTCTTTTACCTTGTTGCGGGCATTTGGTCCAAAGATCAGCGCCCACGTCCTTCCTCCTGACGAGAACGTTCATCTAGCCCCCTGGTGGTGTGCGGGTTTCTGCTGTTCGGATTTAAATTATGGCGCTCCTGGGCGGTAGGGGCAGACATGCCGGCGTCGATGTCGCGTTTCAAGGCGTGCTCTTTGATACGGTCCTGCGTGTCCTGATTGTCCACGCCATGGCGCTCGATGGCGATACGGGCAACCACGCCGGCGTTGATGGCGCGCACCGCGGCTTGCTCTTTGAGATCGTCCTGCGTGTCCTGATTGTCCACGCCATGGCGCTCGATGGCGATACGGGCAGCCACGCCGGCGTTGATGTCGCGCTCCGCGGCGTGCCATTTGATTCGGTCCTGCGTGACTGGATCGTCCACGTCGTTGCGCTCGATAGCGGTACCGGCAACCATGCCAACCGTGACGTCGCGCACCGCGGCGCGCCATTCGATACGGTCCTGCGCGTGCGGATTGTGCACGTCGTTGCGCCCAATAGCGGTACCGGCAACCATGCCAACCGTGATGTCGCGCACCGCGGCGTGCTCTTTGATCGTGTTCTGCGCGACCGCATTGTCCAAGCCATTGCGCTCGATAGCAGTACCGGCAACCAACCCAGCCATGATGTCGCGCATCGCGGCGTGCTCTTTAATTATATTCTGCGTGCCCTGATTGACCACGCCGTAGCGCTCGATAGCGGTACCGGCAACCATCTCGGGATCGGCGTTGATGTCGCGCATCCCGGCTTGCAATTTGATAAATTCCCGCGTGAGCCTACCCGCGGAGCCTCGGTTCCTGATGCGCCGTCCTGCTGCCAAAAAGAAGCCACGAATTTCGCGTGTCGCAACTTTCCCGGCGGCAACAAGCGGATGGGGCTTGATGACGGTACCGAAGATCGTGTTCTGCGCGACCGGATCGTCCACGCCATTGCGCTCAATGGCGTGACGGGGATCCATTCCGGCGTTGATGTCGCGCTTCGCGGCTAACTTTTTGATACGGTACTTCGTGGCCAGACCGTCCACGTCATGATAGATGATGATCTCATTTGCAGTTCTAGTTCCAGCTGAATTACCCGCGTCAATCATGGCCTCTTCGAAACGAGCGGATCGTGTTTCTTCCCGAAACTCGCTATCAACAACTGCTCGGAACTTCTGATTGACATTTCGTAACGCATTGATGCTTCTCTGGGAAGCTACGACGCTGTCGGCTTGATTGACTACCCGCTTGCATATCTCTCTCAGCATATCATCTTGCAGATTGCCGATGTTGAGAGGGTCTGTTGCGCCGGACGAATCCACCATTTAAGTCTCCTGTCTGGCTCGATCAGCGGTCATCTGTTTCGGGCTTTAATCCATTTAGGGGGAGTTGTCTCGTTATCGAGCGGTGATCGAACTGCCCCCGCGGCTTTCCGAGATCAGGCAACCGCGCCCGTCTGCGCTATTGCGCGTATGCGGTGAATGTGAGTGGCCAGGGGATCGTTTTTGATGCAGGGTGACGAAGAGATTTCGGAGTGCCGAGAAGATCGAGATAACTAACAGATTGATCGGGGTGCAGGCCGAGGATATATTCCATGCTGGCCCCCGGGCGGCGGTAGTGGTAGCGCTGATAATAGTGTCCTACTGCCCATCGCGATTGCCTGCCGGAGCGTTTCGGGACACGCGCGCCTGCGTGATGGCCGACCGCGGCACCGACAGCCGGTCTCGCCCTTCAGCACGGACAACGACAGCGTTAGCGCCATTGACGCCGTGGACCTGAAACACCTGCACAATTGTGGTAATCTTCTCCATGGACGGACTCTCCCTCATGTGACTTTCGACAGCCACACTTTGGCACATTGCGATGCCGAGAGCGGAGGCCGTCCACCACATCAGGTCATCAGGTCAAGATCACCAAGCTCAAACCCTAGCAAGCGGCGAATGTACGGCCGCGCCAAGATTGATCTGCCCAGGCGCGCCTCGTCTCAGCGAGAGCGTGTCCAGAGCCCCTTTGCATGAAAACCCAGGGTCCCGATTCCGTGGTTATTGACAGTCTCAGCGGCTCATCGAGTTGCCCCTCTCACGTTCTTCAAGGTCGCGCGGCCGCTTTCTCCCATTAAGAGATCTTTCGATTTCAACATCTCCGTGGACGTTATGGCTGGACGAGCCAGAAGACTCTAGCATTGCGCGGGTTGGTGCATTGCTTTCTGTTGATGTGGATGGCGGACGATTTCCAGCCGGCGCTATTTCCTCTAACTCATTGCGGTGCACCAATTTGAGTTTCTGTTGACCAGGCATATTGGCTGCCTTGGCTAGTTCAAGTATAGCTTCGGAATGATCCAAATCGATCTTGGTCGACCGAACGGGTAAAGCTAATCTCTTTAGCACATGATCCTCTGGCACCTCCCGCAGACGACCTTGCCACGCTTGGTGGTAATCCTCTATTGTTTGCACCAGCCTCCCCATCTCCGAGCTCTTTGACTTCAGTACGACCGAATAGCTCCGGACCAAGGAGAAGAGAGTCGGGGAATCTTCTGCCAGGGCCGTGCTGTTTGGCTTCAACCAGTATTCCCTGTGTTCTGACGCCGTTTTAAGGAACCACGCACGGCTCGCGAAGTTTCCGCGACGGGGGCCAACGACCGCGTCCATGGCATCAAGAACACGCGTTGCCATCTCCTTGGCGACTCTATTGGAACGCACTCGCTGCGGAGTCACCCGACGTATTGAGTCCTTAATCCCTTTTGGCAGTTGCTTGGGCAAGAAAAAACGGTTGTCACCATGCTGCCGGGTTAAGTCGCAATGCCGCTGTATGAGCGTTGCGATGTCTATAGCAGTTTCTGGAGCCAGTTTTTGTTGTGGCCGTAACTCCGCTCTCCAAGGAACCATTTTCTCTGCTAAGGCGCTCATCGCCCTTACTTTTCCATAGTGATAGGAATTCGGGATAAAGCCTATTTCGCCGGTTCTGGCCCTCGTTTTCGCAATTTGCGACTCCTGCTTAGCCCAGAGTGACAACATTTCGCCACTTTCGCAAATCTCGTCTACAACCGCCTGACGCAGACTATTAAAAAAAGCGCCGTCCGGCACGATCTCGTCTAACAGAGTGTTGATCTCTCTCAGAGTGGCCTTCTGTAATTCTGGGTTTCGGGGCGTTCCGCTCGAAAAACTTTCATCATATTCATGAAGCTGCAATTCATCCCGTCTGTGGCCCAGAATTTCAATGTGTGGGAATTCTCGCGGGTCGCCTCCGTTCATCCTTGCGTACTTCTGCAGTTGCTCATGGAGTGCGGCAGCAACATATGGAGAAACAACTGTCGGCAATATGGGGCGCTTTGCACAGATCGTATCAATGATGCGACGGAGTTCGTTGACGTCAGTGCTTTCTGTCGTCTGGCCACGATTGGCCTGATGTATTGCATTCAACGCATAGAGCCGTTGTTTATTGTATGCGGGCGTGGCAGGAATGGTTTGACTTAGAAGCCGGTCTATCCGGATTTCAAGGGCGTCCTTCAAGGACCGCCCAGGCACGGGTCGCGGCCACTCTAATTCGTTATCAATGCTGCCGTCTGGAATATAGGCTGGAGTTCGGCTTCGCATGACGTCCGTCAGATACCTGACCGCCATAACTTCTCTTGTGCGGTTGGCCATTGTCCATTGTCCTTCTCATTTTTAAGTTGTTGCAGCGTTTATCGCCTGCGTTCACATTCAGCAAAACAGATGGCACATCGCTACGCATCGTCGGTGTTGAAGCGCAACTTGTTATCAAGACGAACTTTAAGGGAAGATCGCTAGCAGCCCGGGAAATCACTGTCTCGATGCGGCCTACGGCGCCTGGCAGAAACTCCTCGCAGCTTCCGAGACCAACAAATTGATCGGGATCCGCCAATAGGCCCATGTCGGTCAAAACCGACTCTTGGTATATTCCCGATTGGCGTCTATACTGAACACATAACCGATGCCCCGCGCGGTCTTTATTATTTGTGGTGCACGCGGATCCACTTCGATCTTTCGGCGCAAGCGCATAACCTGAACATCGACGCTGCGATCGAAGATGTCCTCGTGAATGCGGGTGGCCCGTTGAAGGAATTCTCGGGACAATGGCTGATTCGCCGCCTCGAGGAAGGCAACCAGAAGAGTGTATTCCCCCTTTGTGAGCGGTACTGGCCTGCCCGAAGGGTGACGGAGCTGTCGAGTCCTCAAGCGGAGCTCCCATCCACCGAACAACCATCTTCCCGATTCTGTCTTTGGCTGGTTTTGCACGGAGGTGGCCAAACGCCGTCTGACAAGAGCGTTGATGCGCATCGATAGCTCGCGCATTGATAACGGCTTACTCAAATACTCGTCTGCACCGGCTTCTAGCCAGGCCAACAGATCGTTCTCGCTGCGGTGGTTCCCAGTAACGACGACGGGTATGCTCCCACCGTCGCGGAGATTGCGCAAGATTTCGGCGCCACTATTGTGATCAAAATCCAAATTGGCGATGATGACGTCCGGCTCTCGCTTTTCGCATATTTCCAACGCTTTCGCCGGCGTATGTGCCACAGTGGTTGACATGTCGCACCTCTGCAGGTGCTGTTCCACTTTTTTGGTAAACGCGAGATCATCGTCGACTATAAGGACGTTTACTCTCTTGCATGCTTCATTCATTCTTTTCTCCACTCGCCCCCCTCTAGTCGGTGTTGGTTTGGCCGCAACTTCCAAGTGCAGTTCCTGCTTAGCGGGAGGCATTTGGGTGCAGCAGCCACCTCCAATTTGCACGGCCCTGGTTGGCTGTAACCGAAGGAACTTGAGTTCGTAGCGCTGCCGTTTAAGGCGCTGGGCAAGCGCCGTGGCCTATTGCTGTTCGCGTTTGTCTGCCTCCGCTAAACGCCCCTCGAATCGGGGTTGGAGTTTTCCGCGCCATTTCCCACGGGGAGGGCGACTAGGTGACCAAAGTTGCAAAGTGCGCCGCATCAGTGAGCCGGTAAGATGAAAGCTCCACCGCCTAAAAGGCCGTCGGCTTCAGGTTACGGCGTTGGAAGCCGGATCTGTCGCCGTCTGGCGGGCTGGGTGAGAACTTCGGTCACGGCCGTCTGGAACCACGCTCCCCATCCGTCGCCTCAACACAGTGGTTGGGACCCACGCCATGCCTTCAGTCTTCCCGCGCGACTCGCCCGCGTCGAAGCTCTCACGCTGATTTTTGGCCTTAGGCGCGCCCGTGATCCGATATACAACGTACGAGGGTTAAGCCAGCTGGGCCGGCGCAGAGACTCATGCATAGGAGACGGACAGCCCTCAGGCCAAGCAATCATAGGGACTAGACTGAGAAGGCAGGTTGATTTCCAGTACACCGCGCTTGCCGTTGCGGCGGCCGACCTGAATGACCAAATCGATCGTCTTTTTCGCATATTTGATTATCTCGCCATGTGACATCTGCACACCAGAGCGCATGACCATGAGCGCCAGTCTATCGAAAGCAAGTTCGGGGCTATCGGCGTGTATAGTTGTTATCGCGCCGGGGTGGCCGGTATTTATCGCCTCAAGAAAGTCATAAGCCTCAATGCCGCGGATTTCACCAAGAATGATCCGGTCGGGACGCATTCGCAAACAGCTCTCCAGAAGTTCGATGGGCTGCGAGCGGATTCCCCCTTACGGTCGGCGATTAGTCCAACTTGGTTCTTGTGGGGTGGATGAAGCTCCTGCGCATCCTCTATGGTGATGATCCGCTCGGCAGGGTTTGCCATCGCCAGTAAAGCGCGCGCCACCGTAGTCTTGCCAGACGACGTTCCGCCCGAAATCAGAATATTGAATTTTTCGTCAACGGCCTGTCGGAACAGACTCTTCAGGTCGCCAGCCTTGGCGGCATCGGCGATTGCCCGATGGCGTTCGTGCCGAACAGCATCCACCATGATCTGTCGTCCGTCGACGTAGTCAATATCTGCGCTTTCCGAAGTCCGCGCCAGATATTTTCGAATCGACAGCGATACGCCTTGTTCTATTGCAGGTTCGACGACCACCTGCACACGCTGCGGGTTCCCCCAAACCATAACGCGGCCTGAGACAATCGGATTAAGTGCCCCGAGCGTGTTTCGGGTCTCTCCGGCTAACTGTGCTCCAAGCCGCTTAATGGCCTGGGGCGGCAAGGTCACGCCGATCTCACGCATGTATATCGAATCGGCCTCCTCAACAAAGATCGAGCCGTTTGGATTGATCGCCAACTCATTGATACTAGCATGTACTAGATGGTCTTTGAGTGGGTGTAAGTACTGTTCCACGTACGAAATGCTATTTTTAAGCTGCTGATCATTCATCGAATAATGAGATCTCGATTGACAAAGACGCGAATTTCCTCGCCCTGCGGGACACGAAGGACAGGAGGTAAGGAGAGGTACTTGTTCACAATATCCTCACTTTGGTCGCTGAGTGTTCTGGCAACGTTCGACGTGACTTGGCCATCCCGATTGGCGTCACCCAAACCCCCTCGTCCTTCAACCGTGATCGTCGCGCCACCATCTCCGGAGGACCTGCTGCTGCCTGTCATCGCGGGAATGATAGAAGGCAATGCGCTGATGGTACTGATGAGGACAGCCGCACCTATCTTCTTGGCGTAGCGGTTATCTACGTTTCCTTCGGTGCCGGCGCGACCAAGCAGGTCCGTACCTATGGAGCCGAGCGCGATCGACTTGCCTTCGGGAGTGAGAGCCCGATCCCATCCGACTAACACGCGCTTTTGCTCAATATCGTCTCTGTTCCCGAAGGTGCCAATCAATCTTGTCCCTGCGGGCAGCAGAATACGAGATCCGTCGAAGGAGAATACCGGTTCGATAACCTGCGCCCGGATGTTTCCTGGCAGTTCCGTATTAATAGCAGTTTCAAGTACGGCGGAGATCATCGTGCCCTGAGCGACCATACGCGACGGATCAGGGAGAGTGCGAGATACAGAGGTCTCTGCTTCAGAGGCAGTACCGGTTGCAAGGGACCGGTCGTTCGCACCCCGGTCTTGGGAATGTTGTGGGGCACCATCGCCTGACGCGGAGCGCGCGCTGGATTCATCCATGACAACACCATTCGACTCCCTTTGCTTGGTATCGATTTCTTGGAATTGTCGATGATTTTCGGCGTTGAGCTTAGCAGCCTCATCGGAGCCTTTGTGCTCTTTTTCCAGCCGCAAGGCTTCCCCGCGCAAACGTGCATTTTCCACCTCTACCTCATCCCGCTCCGAGCGAAGACTTCGCATCATTTGCTTCGTATAGCGCCCAAGTAATTCTTGAACGTCGGCGACCGAAATGTTATTCTGTTTTTTAGTTCTGGCTACTTGGTCGATTTTATTGCTTAGTTCATTGAATCTCTTGTCTATCTCGTCGGCCTTTGGTTCGATCGCTATTGGCTGCGCCTCAGGAACGGAAAAATCAAGCGTTGGGCTTTCCTTGGTCGAGCGATCAACTTCCAGATCAATCTGCAACGTCTTCTGCTCATCGTCATCATGCAAGCCGAGGATCGCCGCCCTTTGGTTCGGGCCGAGCGCCGTCCCGAACGCTATGGCCCCGGCGAGCAGCGCGGCGGCAACAAAGAGCGCACGGCCTCTGCTGCGCTTAGATTTACCCGTTTGCCGGGCTCGCCGTTTTTTAAGCAGTTTTTCTCGTTCATGATCCGCGTCCGCCGCCGCTTCCGCTCCGCCGGGATCCTGTCGATGGCCGATGTCGGGCGAGCTATCTGTCATGTACCAAACCTCTCCACCGTGGTTTTGCCGAATGCACAGCATTCGCTTTGCCTACGCACACAGTGTCATTGCCGATTCTCATCACCCAGTAGTCGCTGGTTCCGTCGGCGATGATGCGATCGCCTTGACTGCGCGAGTTGACCAGCTTTTCCACCCGATCATGATCGACCTTAAAAATTGCCGGTTGGGGCGCGCCCCTGGGCAGGACAAACGTCGTCTGCAACATATTGTCTGTGACGGCGAGCGGGCGAAACCGGGCGTCACCCGAAACCATGTAGCCGTGGTTTGCTGGAGCGACTGCGGCAGGGCTATTGCCCACTGCCTTCAACTCATGAGGATAGGTGAAGACGGCCCGGAATGCCTGGTCGGCGCCCGCCGCCATTCCTGCGCTTATCTGGCCGACCGAACGTATCTCAAATGTATAGACGCGCTGATCAGTGTAGACTGTCATATTGGTGAGCGCTTTGTCGATAATAGGCTTCAGACTGATCACATTGCCTCTCTTCAGCCTGATCACCTCCCAGGAAGCGCTGTCTCCGATGAGAATTGATTCGACATTTTCTCCTTCAGCGAACTGAATAGCTGTGACCGACTTAATATATAGGTTAAGCTTATATACGTTTCTTTCGTCGTACACGTAGTGTTTTATCCGCACGTCCGACGCAAAACCCACCGGCGACTGCTCAGCCATTGCCGAATTCACCGAAATCACGACGTAGAGTAAGTAAATATAGATGAATTTATACATTTTTGCTTGTCTTTGTGTTAACTATCATCAGCCAGCCGTTTCCGCATCGATCCGATAGAACAAGACGTTGAACCCAAGCGGATTTTTCCACACCGCCTCCAAGGTGGACCTTTGTCCAGGCTTGAACTGATAGCCAATTGTGGCAAGGAAACTGCGCTTAACTACGTCTCGCCCCTTTTCTTCACGGTATTTGGTAATGCGCACACGCGCGAGATCCGCTGGGTTGCGCCCCCTCGGGGTCAGGGAGACAGATTTGACGACAACACGCACGCGAACGTTCTTGCCGTAGAGTGTGGGCGGATATTGCTCTGACTCCGAACGCCATGTTTGCGCTAGGGTTTGCGCGGCACTGTCGGATGAGCGAGCCATAACGTCAGGAATGCGGGTGTTGTTGTCAGCTGGATCGTAGGTTTCCCGGTCGACGACATAGGAAACGAGTTCCGCCTGAAGGACAGCCTCCTGCCCTTGCAGCGAGGTGGGCTGCACCTCAACGATCTTTTCAGCCTCGCCGGTGGTCTTGTCTACCATCACTACATAGGGCTTAGTTTGTTTGAGCGGCAGCATGACTATTAGAGCCACCAAGGACAAGAGACTAGCGGCAGTGGCACCAACTGCGATCTTTGCGCAGTTGTTGCGCTGTTCGCGAAGGCTAAAAAAGACCTCGTCTTCAAATCCGTGCTGTAGTTCAGACACACGTCTCTCCTAATTCGGTTGCGTTACCGATTCCGTTGCGGGTCAGCGGTCTTATTCGGGAGATACGGTTCGGTTGCCGTATTGAGCGAGAGGGTGAGTCGGAGGAGCCATCGGAGGATCTCTCGTAGCATTCGATTTCGATGACGACAGGCCGATCGCGCGACGAGCAAGACGCTCATCGAGACGCTGCTGCCGGATATGGGCGCTTTGGCGCATCGCACTGATCGCCGACCATGCCGCCGCCGCCGGCGAGGCTCCAGCCTCACGTGCGGCGCCTGCCACACTTATGCCGTCTCGCAATCGTTGACTGCCGCCGTGCACTCTCATTGCAGCACTCTTGGCCATGTAAGCTGCGGCAGTGACCGCACCGGCTCCTACAGCTGCGACCGAAACAGAGGCCAGGGAACTTGCCATGGTTGGGATCATGAACAGGAGAACCGTCGCCGCCATGATGATGAAAATGAAGGCGAAATCATTACCGCGGGATGACACATAGACTTCAGCGGCGATATACAGCACAATAGCCATAAGGGTCGCGGTCAGCAGTGGGAGGACCACGAAACCCGTCGTGAAGCGGGTCCAACTCTCAAAATACTGACTCGTTTGAGGCATCATCAGCATGATGATAGCTAGTGGCGCTAGGCTGATCGACACGGCGAATCCAATTTTGGCAATCATTACAATAATCGCGCAAGCGGCGGTAAAGAAGGCGCCAACAATTAGGAATAACACACCAATAAAAACGTTACGAAATGACTTGCCGACGTGCCAAATCGAAAAATCTTCTATGTATTTCCCAGATAGGTATAGGACTGCATGGGCGAACTCATCCATCGCTGAAGATGTGTCCGACATCCGCTCAGGATCGAGAAAAGCGGGATCAACGTTCTTGATTGGCATTTTGGCCGCATGCATCATAATGGCTGCGTAATTGTTTGGTACATCAATAAGCATCGAATAGATGCCTTCAAAGTTTACCCACATTGTTGCAAAGGAATATATCATTATATATCGCAACGCCCAATGTAGATACACGGAGTAATTTATAGTTCTTAATTGGACTAAGTGATTTATCGCGATAAGCAACAATGAGACCAAGGCCATGGCGCCGAGCAGATCCCTAATCGGCTCTGCAACTCCCTCAAAAACTACTTGCGCATAGTCGACAAGCGTCGAGTCGAGTGTACGAGTAATGTTTGAAATCACACCCACCGCGCATTACCTGTTAAAATCGAGAAGATCGCGGATGGCGGCCGGCTCGGCGGACTCGGCGCCTAATGCCATGAAGTACGATCCTGCCAGCGATGCGATCGCGGCTTGGGTGCGCAGTGTTTCATTGATCTGCTGCGCGATTTCGATCATCACGCGTGTGTTGATGTCAACGCTGCTTTTTAAGTCGTTGCTGTTTTCGAGCGCGGTGATATAGCCAGTGATCCTCCCCATGCTGGCGTTGGCACGCTTGTAGGATTCCTCCGCAGTAGAGGCCGCCACTGCGCCCCGAGCCGATCCATTCGCAATGATGACCTTACTGAGGTGCTGGTCGTTGTGCAGCGCAAATGCCTGATCCAAGCGATAGCGAGCTCGAAATTCGGTAAGGGCCGCCTGAATGCCTCCCGGGCCAACTCCGCGGCCATTCAGTGCATCGTCAACCATTTCCCGCAAACTCGGCCCTCCTTCACGGGCCGCGACGTCAGCCTTGCCATTGTTCACCGGGAAACGCTTCGGGCCTGAAATGGAAGAAAGCAGCGCTTTGCCCACTTCTCGATTCTCAATTAGCAGATGCTCTGCTGTCTGCGCGGATGCTACAAGCTGGCTCATACCACCCCCTAACAGCCGGCACATTTCTACCAAGTACGTCAGCAACTCAACGGCGTTCTTGTCGAAGGTCACCTGTGCGCCGTCCGGAGCGGCGGGGACCACTCCAATAGAAGGCAGGGGAGCAGGCGTGATCTGGCTTTCCTGGGCCCTGGCCTCCCGCACCAGCGAGCCGGCGGCTGCAAGCAAAATACCAGACACAATGACTGTCGGGAAAGCAGCTCTCATGACACAACTCCTTTGGTTTGGAGCTCAAGTGTTTCCCAGGCGCAGACACAATTGTTCTTGCGCACTACGGGAACGGCTTGGCAGGCAGTAAGGGGGGCTAGGATCATTGTGAGAAAAATCAGAGAGATCTTCATTGCAGCATTTCCATTTGAAAGTTTGGCCTGTCACGCCATCCTGCGTGCGCTTTCCCCCCTCGCCCACCCCCCAAGATCTCGATACCCTTACCGATCGCTCCGAGCGCGAAATCAAGAACGACGCTGTCGCCGCCCGATTTCAATAGGACCAAATGGTTGTCCACGTTGCTTATCCGAAGGAAAGCACTTTCCATCGGCGTGAGATTGAGCGGCGCGAGTTCGGCTTCAGTGTTGTAGGAACTTGGGTAGACCAGACGCGTGACGGCGCTCTCCAGTATCGCATCGCCCGCAGCGCTGTTGGTGATGTGGGACACACGTTGAGTCAGGAGAACGACTGCAACATTTTTTTTGCGCATGGTTAGCATCCAATCTTTCAGGCGCAGTTGAAAATATGAGTCGTCGAGCAGCTTCCAGGCTTCATCAAGAACCAGCAATGTTGGAGCCTCGTCTTCTACGAGCCGTTCCACCCGTCGAAAGACATAGCTAAGCCACGCGGTGCGGATGGTGTCGTTGTCGAAAATCTCCGTGAGGTCAAAAGCGGTGATCCGACTATCGAAGGCAAGAGAATCGATACTCTTACCCCCAAACAGCCAGCCGAATTGACCACTCTCGTCCCAGCGGCCAAGTCGGTTATAAAGATCACCATCATCGTCAGTCGCACGCAGCTGGCTGCGGAACTGCGCGAAGTTCTGTAGGCGGAGGTCAGCCGTTGCGTTGGCCTGAGTGGCATCATGGAGTGCCTGAAATTGCAACGGATTTAGCCGTCCGCCCTCGTTGTCAGCCAATACGGAAAGCCAATCGGACAACCATGCCGCACCGCGGCTATCTGCCTCCGCTTGCATAGGGTTGAAGCCCGTTTCCTGCCCCATACGCACGGAGGAATAGGTTCCGCCCATGGCACGGACCGCCATCTCGAAACCATTATCCTTGTCAAAGACTATGATCCGAGCGCCAAGCCGATGGGCCTGACTGAGCAGAAAAGCTGTACTAAGCGTCTTGCCAGACCCGGTTTGGCCAAGCACAAGCGTATGCCCGACCGTGCGCTGACCTGCCTTGCCCGGCAAATGGAAGCTGAAGCGGAACGTCTCGCCGCGAGCTGTGGGCAATGTTGTTACGCAGTCGCCCCAAGGACATAGCTCGGGTGGATTGCCTTTCGGCAAGCCGTGCATGGCGCAAAGTTCTGCAAAATTCTGCGAGGAGATCATTTCCGCTCGTGTGCGATAGCGGAAATTACCGGGATGTTGAGCAAAATAAACGGCGCGGGCAGAGAAGTTCTCGCGAACAATTGCAGAACCCGCGTCTTGCATGGCGCGCGTGACGTAAGCCATGGCCGCCTCAAGCTCCTCCTGAGTCTCGCAAAATACAGCGATGCTACAATGGTGGTCGCCAAAGGCGACGCGGCCGGATGCAATATCGTCCTCGGCCTCTTCGAGTTGCGCCATCAAAGAGATAGCCGCATCCTCCGCCGCCTTCATCCGCTTGCGCACACGAGCGATTTTAGCTTGGGCGGCAATATTGTCGATCGGCGTAAAGCTCTGAGAAACCACGGTATCGTAAGGCAGGCTAAGCCTGTCGAAGATGCCGGGATAAGTCTCGGTGGGGTAGTCCTTTACGGATATGATGGTTCCGAAGCGTTTGAGACTTGGGTTGGGGTTGTCGCATTCGAAGACGTTGCCGCGGAACGTGACCGTCGAACTCGCCAAGAGGTCAGCGACAGGGACGAACTTCTCGCCAGCAATAAGGCGCCCACTTGATCCGTCGATCGCGGTACGCAACAAACTAAGCCACTCACCATCCGAGACGGATAGCCGACGAGGCTTTGCCAAACTTACGTTAACCATGCAGGTGTTAATCATCTGATCGAGGCGAACTGCGCGCGCAGTGACCTCTTCACGACTGTAGACCTCCGCGTTGCCAAACATATTGAGTATCTTGGCCAGCCTCTTCGGCGGTCGGATCACAATAGTGACCATCGTAACCCGGTCGCGCAACCCTATAGTCTCGAGATAATTTCGCCAGCGCCGATCAATCTCCTCGTTGAAACGATCTCCTTTGACCTGTCGCATCTTGGGTCTAGTTTCAGCAGAGATGCGATGGACATAATATCCAACGTCACCGCGTTGCTGTGCAATGAAGCGTGAGAATGCGTTACTCAGCTCCATCGTATGCCGGCTATCGATCGTGTCGGCATTGACCCCTTCGGCAGCAAAAGCGGCCATTATATCGCCATCGCGTAACATGAGGGTGCCATCGTCCACGATGCTGACATATGGGAGGTTGACTGCAAGTTGTTCACATTCGTGAGCGGATCGTAGTAACCTATGCATGATATACTAGGCCTTCACTATTCAGGAGTGCCGGGCGCATGCGCGTGCTTTTCACGGTTGCGATGAAAACGTCGATGATCTTTGGGTCATAGGCTGCTAGGGTACGCAAAGCGGCGTAGCCAACACTGCCCACGACCAACAGATAGATGAATGATTTGGTTATGATGAAGCCGAGCATTACGACGCCTATGAGGACAACCAGATACACGACCGGCAATCCCGCAAAGGCGACTTCGCGCGTCAAGCCTATAAAAAGCGTTGTACGTTGAATGGTCTGTACTCCTCTTATGGCTCGCGAGGTAGTTTCACGGCATCCGCGCCGAACCGGATTAGCGTGCGGCTAGGCCCTGGACGAAACTTGCGCCGCCAAACACGATCGCGATGCCCATGATGATTGAGACTGCGAAGGTCCAGTCCATGCGACCAGTCATAAAAGAGAAGCCAACGGCGATGACGGCCAAGGCAGAGATTGAAACCCCGATTGGCCCGGTTATCGCTTCCACAATCGCCTGAAGGAATGTTGTCACACCATTGAAATCCTGCGCAGCACTCGGCGTAATAAAAATAATCGTCAACAAAACTGCCGCAGACACTGCGGGCAAAAGCCGCCAAACGCTCTTGATTATATTTCCAAGTGTCTCGACCGACATTTTTGTAAGCGTTTTCACTTTAAGCTTTGGCGTTGACATTCCGCTATTCCTCTTTGCCGACCCATCCGGGTCCTAATTCTATATACATAGGACGTTTAATTATGGCCGACCTGCGCGGCTGCAAGACAGTGTGAAAAATGCGTCCGTCGCAGCATTGTCACCGGGACGTTGATCGGCATCTGTCACTAGCGAAAGCAGATGGGGCGGCGCATCCTCCCCGCTCTTGCGATTTGAACTGCGATATTGTTCGGCTCGACACTGACAGCGTGAAGGATGTCCGACACATATTGCCGGGTCTCCCGATAGGGCGGAATGCCGCCGTGCTTGCGCACAGCTGCAGGCCCAGCGTAATAGGCAGCGAGGGCAAGTTCAAAGGAGCCGAACTCATCGAGCATTTCTGTCAAGTATGTGGCGGCGCCCTCGAGATTTTGCTGCGCTGAGAACGGATTCTTGACATCGAGATCCAATGCGGTACGCGGCATCAACTGGCCGAGCCCGACAGCACCAGCCGACGAAACCGCGCGAGGATTGAAGTTGCTCTCTCGCTGAATCATCGCAGTGAAGAGATCAACAAACATTGACTGGTCTAAGCTTGATTTGCGTACGCCTGGCCTCGAAGCAAATCGCCGTCCAAAATCGGCGGCAAGCCAATACATATTCCTCTGGTCATAGGTGAGGTCTTTTGCCATGCTGCGCGCCGTCGGAAGAGAGGGCAAACTGAGCCGCCTCGACAGAAGGTCTCGCGCGCGTTTGGTCGCACGGGCCGATGAGGAGGGATGACGGAAGGCGGCTTCATCGGTCGACGCGCCTGTAAATTCCAGTACAGAATTTGTCTCGCTGGCGATTGCCGTGCCCGTAGCCAGCGACAGACCATTCAGACTCGCGCAGGAGACCGGAGCCTGGCCCCGCTCGGCCGGGACAGCTTCGGCCTCAGCATCGAAATAGAACTGCGCCAAATGCAGCTTTTCGTGCGGCGTCGCGCGGCTGGTGGCGCCTCTTCTTACCTCGATGAGCGCCCCGTGGTCGCTTTGCTCAAACATTCCAGCATTGGCAGCGGCATCGCCCTGCCCAATCGAGACAATGGCTAGCGTTGAAATCGCAACTGCCACTTTCGCGAGCAACTTGTTGCTACTTAACCCCCTAGATGGACTTGAGCACATGTAATATATTTCCTATAATATGTGAGCAATTTGTCTTAGGGAGACGATTGTATTTCCCCAATCATATAGGCCACAATTTGCTCAACAAACCTTTTTGTTTGTGCTTGTTGTTTTGGTTTTGCCAATCGTTTGTAGGAATGTCAAATATTGAATGGTTTCAATTGTAGTTTTGCCTTGAATTGCATTGGTGATATTGGGTGCCGATTTGGCCATAGTGCACCGCGCGCCATTCAGATCGGCAGTTTGAACCGCTGTCGGGTACCGTCGCCTTAACTCGGCGTGAAGGTTGGCGTCCTAAGTCGCGCCATGACCGAACGTCCTGCCGACCCCGCCGGTCATTGTTGCAAGCGCCATCGCTTTCCGGGTGAAATCATCAGCGATGCGGTGTGGCGCTAGTCCCGCCTTCCGCTCAGCCTTCGCCATGTCGAGGACATGCTCGCCGTTCGCGGCACGCGGTCTCCTTCCAGACCATGGGCGAATGGACAGGCAAGTTCGGAGCCGCATATGCCCGCCAGATCCGACGGATACCAAAGGCGCCTTCAACGACACTCGCCCGTCTCGATGGCCGCTTTCCACGCCTCATCCACAAGCTCACCCGCGCGCAACTGCTCATCCTCGACGACTTCGGAACCCACAGCCTCACCGACCAACAGCGCTTCCATCTGTTCGAACTCGTCGAGGAACGTTATCGCCGCAAATCCACCCTGATCACCGCCCAGGTCCCGGTGGCCAGATGGCATGACCTGTCCGCAGAACTCGAATGCTTCATGATGCACCTTTCCTTGATCGCCTGGTCCGTTG
>NZ_RZTF01001070.1:0-252 GCF_004023175.1 Mesorhizobium sp. M7A.F.Ca.MR.362.00.0.0 | reverse complement strand
GCCTCCAAGCGCTCCAATAATAGTAGCACCTAGTGCAGTAGGGGAGCTGTTTTGTCCAGGTGTTTGCAATGTTTCTGCTTGTTTTATGTTTTCTGAAGCAGATTCTTCTTCTTCACGTCCAGGTGTTTTTAAATTTAATTTCAGGATTAGGAAGCGGAAGATGATGAAATATAAAGCAGCCATCAGTAAGCCTGTTAAGATGAACATTGGCCAGTTTGACTTCGTAGTTCCTAACGGAAGATTGTACAGCAG
>NZ_RZTF01001069.1:0-252 GCF_004023175.1 Mesorhizobium sp. M7A.F.Ca.MR.362.00.0.0 | reverse complement strand
GCAGTAGACATTCTCGGCAAAAACTGCCGGTTCTTACAAGGAAATGATAAAAAGCAAGGATCAGTAACAGCATTGCGGGATGCGATCAGAAATGAAGAACATATTGTTGTTCAGCTGCGTAACTATCGCAAAAACGGTGAAATGTTCTGGAATGAGCTTGAGCTTTCTCCCATTCGCATTGGAGACGACAGTAAGCTCTTTTTTGTTGGCATTCAAAAAGATATTACTGACAGAAAAGAATCAGAGCAGCTT
>NZ_RZTF01001068.1:0-253 GCF_004023175.1 Mesorhizobium sp. M7A.F.Ca.MR.362.00.0.0 | reverse complement strand
GTCATAGTCTGGAGAGTCTTTAGCAGGCACGTCTTTTTTCAGGACATCCACTTCTTTTTGAATAATTTCTGCTCTAGGTCCCCATCTGCCGATTAACTCATCATTTTCATCGAGGAAGATGATAATTGGAATCGAGCGTGCCGTTCCATTTGTCAAAAATTGATCCATTAATTCCAGATTATCATCTCTGATTAAAAATCTTGTCTCGATTAACGCTTCATTAGCTAAGCGCAAAAAGATAGGCACATTGACC
>NZ_RZTF01001067.1:0-253 GCF_004023175.1 Mesorhizobium sp. M7A.F.Ca.MR.362.00.0.0 | reverse complement strand
AAATGTAAAGGCGACAACAACAGAGAAATTAGGATTTACAGGAAGAGGAGAAGGAATTGCCTCTTTGGCAGTTGTTCTTTTACAGAGAAAAGTGTAGTAACACTCTTTTAATGGAAAATACTAAGTGATAGAATAAACAAGAAATATTTATGAAACAAATTCGAGGAGGCAGAACCATGAGTAACGAAATACGTGTTCGTTATGCCCCAAGTCCAACGGGACATTTACACATAGGGAATGCGCGTACTGCATT
>NZ_RZTF01001066.1:0-253 GCF_004023175.1 Mesorhizobium sp. M7A.F.Ca.MR.362.00.0.0 | reverse complement strand
CTACCACATACCGTTAAATTAAGTAAAAAAGCTTTAAGCATTATAAAACAAAACATTTGGTTCTCTATCCTCATTAAAGTAATCGCATTAATATTGATTTTCCCAGGGTGGTTAACGCTTTGGATGGCAGTATTAAGTGATACAGGAGCAGCTTTAATTGTTATTTTAAATGCATTACGGTTACTTCGCATAAAAGGTTAAACACAAAACGAGATGTCATTTCATAGACATCTCGTTTTGTTTTGTTTAATAC
>NZ_RZTF01001065.1:0-254 GCF_004023175.1 Mesorhizobium sp. M7A.F.Ca.MR.362.00.0.0 | reverse complement strand
CTATGTATGACTCAATATCATAGGGAAATTGTTTAGCCAATTCTTCTTTTAAATCAGCATATTTCTTCATTTCGTCTGTATGTAATACCAAATAATCACGAAAAGCCAAGTGTCTTTTTATCTCATAACTTCCAGTTTGATAAATGTGAACATGATGAGTGCGATTTTCCCCACCTTTTTGAAAATATCTCCGTTTAGGTATACCGTTTTCTCCTTTCGGCTCATAGCCGATTTCTTGCATAAAAATATTATAT
>NZ_RZTF01001064.1:0-254 GCF_004023175.1 Mesorhizobium sp. M7A.F.Ca.MR.362.00.0.0 | reverse complement strand
CACTGTCTGTCCATGAGGGGTTGCTGAAAGGGATGGCTATAAATACTACTCACAGATGTGTGCTTCATGTCGGAGGAGCCCATGATGATAAGGAAGGGGCACTAGAGCAGTTTATCGTCAATTGGGGATTTGTTCCTGAGAAGCTGCAAAGAATGATTATCCTTGAAAATGATGATACGACCTTTACGATTGATGACACCCTTTATTTATGTGAAAAATTAGGGATACCGTTTGTTTTTGATTTGCATCATCAC
>NZ_RZTF01001063.1:0-254 GCF_004023175.1 Mesorhizobium sp. M7A.F.Ca.MR.362.00.0.0 | reverse complement strand
TACAATCCTTTGTCTCTTAACACCTTTAAAAACTCTTTATAAACAGGTATATCCTTCACAGCTACCCCTGAGCTAGCTTCTTCCTGGTTAAAGAAATAACCGTCAGAACCATAATATTGAGCCATCTCTATCAGCTTTTCAGCAACAGGAAAGTTACCTTTCTTATCCTTTACCAGCATTTGTGTATACGTTTGCGGTCCCCTGTCATTGCTCGAGAAAAAAATAACCGCCAGAGATTTAACCCCGTTTTTATG
>NZ_RZTF01001062.1:0-254 GCF_004023175.1 Mesorhizobium sp. M7A.F.Ca.MR.362.00.0.0 | reverse complement strand
GAATGAGGTTGTGGCAACATGTGATTTACCTGGTCTTGAAAAGAAAGAAGATGTAGATATTGATATTCAAAATAACAGATTAAGCATTAGTGGTTCTATCAAGCGTACCAATGAAATAAAAGAAGAAAATATGTTAAAAAAGGAACGCTATACAGGTCGTTTTCAACGTATGATAACACTTCCAAGCCCCGTTTCACATGATGGGGTTAAAGCTACGTACAAAAATGGAATACTTGAAATAACAATGCCAAAAG
>NZ_RZTF01001061.1:0-255 GCF_004023175.1 Mesorhizobium sp. M7A.F.Ca.MR.362.00.0.0 | reverse complement strand
TGAAAAATGTGTTAAAAAGCACAGAATATCGAGAACATCTAATGCAGGTTATGCAGGAATCAATGGATACACCTGAATTCAAGAAAAAGTTTCAGGAAATGCTCGACAAAGCAGCTAAAGAGGCAGCCTCTAACTTTAATACTAAGTCCTTTAAAATCTAGTCAAAATAAGAAAGCAGGGAATCCCCTGCTTTCTTTTATTTAGGCTTCTTATTTTCCTACCTTTTGAATGACCTTTTCTGCAATCTTTATATAG
>NZ_RZTF01000105.1:0-17196 GCF_004023175.1 Mesorhizobium sp. M7A.F.Ca.MR.362.00.0.0 | reverse complement strand
CGATGGTGACGCCCAAGGGATGGCGCAGTTCAGAGCCGACGCCGGTGCCGAGCATCAGCGGCAGCGCGCCCAGCATCGCCGCCAGCGTCGTCATCAGGATCGGGCGGAAGCGCAGCAAGCAGGCCTGGTAGATAGCCTCGCGCGGCGCCATGCCTTCATTGCGCTGCGCGTCGAGCGCGAAGTCGATCATCATGATGGCGTTCTTCTTGACGACGCCGATCAGCAGGATGATGCCGATGATCGAGATGATGGTCAGGTCCTCGCCGGCGATCATCAGCGCCAGCAGCGCGCCGATGCCGGCCGAAGGCAACGTCGACAGGATGGTGATTGGGTGGATGAAGCTTTCATAGAGCACGCCGAGCACGATGTAGACGGTGATCACCGCGGCCAGGATCAGAAACAGCGTGTTGTCGAGCGAAGCCTGGAAGGCGCGCGCCGCTCCTTGAAAATTGGTGATGACGCTGAGCGGCATGCCGATCTCGCTCTGCGCCTGCTGGATCGCGGTGACCGCTTTGCCGAGCGACACACCAGGCGCGAGGTTGAACGAGACAGTGGTTGCAGGGAACTGCCCCATATGGGTGATCTGCAGCGGTGCCGTGGCGACATGGGTGCTGGCGACCACCGAGAGCGGCACCGGGCTGCCGCCGCTCGATGACGGCAGGTAGACCGAAGACAGCGCCTTCAGCGAATCCTGCAGGGACGGATCGGCTTCGAGAATGACCCGGTACTGGCTGGATGTGGTGAAGATGGTCGAGACGATGCGCTGGCCGAAGGCGTCGTAGAGTGCGTTGTCGATTGTCGCCGGCGTGATGCCGAAGCGTGCGGCCTGGTCGCGATCGATGTCGACGAAGACGGCGAGGCCGGCATCCGACAGGTCGCTGGCGACGTCGGCGACCTCAGGCAGCGTGTTGAGCTTAGCCAGCAGCTTCGGCGTCCATAGCGTCAACTCGTCCGGATTGGCGTCCTGCAGCACGAATTGATACTGCGTGCGGCTGACCGTGCCGTCGATGGTCAGGTCCTGCACAGGCTGCATGTAGAGGGTGGCATCAGCCGTCGCGACGGTGGCCTGCTTCAGGCGGGCGATAACCTGCGTGATATCGGCGGTGCGTTCTTCATGCGGCTTGAGGTTGATCAGGATGCGGCCGACATTGAGCGTGGTGTTGGTGCCGTCGACGCCGATGAAGGACGACAGGCTGTCGACATCGGGATCCCTGAGGATGACGGCGGCAAGCTGCTGCTGACGCTCGGCCATCGCGGCATAGGATATGGACTGCGGCGCCTCGGTGATCGCCTGGATGACGCCGGTGTCCTGCACCGGGAAAAACCCCTTGGGGATGACCACGTAGAGTGCCACCGTCAGCACCAGCGTGGCAGCCGCCACCAGCAGCATCAGCGTCTGCCGGTCGAGCACCCAGGTCAGCGCTTGGCCGTAGCCCCGGATCACCCAGTCGAAGAAGTCGCGGCTGGCGCGCTGCAGGGCGTTTTCACGTACCGCCGACATCGGCTTGAGCAACCTGGCACAGGCCATCGGCACCAGCGTCAGCGACACTATCGCCGAGATCAGGATGGTGGTGGCCAGCGTGATGGAGAATTCGCGGAACAGCCTGCCGACGACATCTCCCATGAACAGCAGCGGGATCAGCACCGCGATCAGCGAGACGGTCAGCGAGATGATGGTGAAGCCGATCTGCTGCGAGCCCTTGAGCGCCGCCTGCAGCGGCGTATCCCCTTCCTCGACATAGCGCGCGATGTTCTCGATGACGACGATAGCGTCGTCGACAACGAAGCCGGTGGCGATGGTCAGCGCCATCAGCGAGAGGTTGTCGAGGCTGAAACCGAACAGGTACATGATACCAAGCGTGCCGACCAGCGACAGGGGCACCGAGAGGCTCGGGATGAGCGTGGCGCGCGCGCTGCGCAGGAAGACGAAGATGACCAGCACGACCAGCAGGATCGAAAGCGTCAGTTCGTACTCGACGTCGCGCACCGAGGCGCGAATGGTGGTCGTGCGGTCGGTCAGCACCTTCACATCGACGGCGCTGGGCAGCGAGGCCTGCAATTGCGGCAGCAGCGTCTTGATGCGGTCGACCACGTCGATGACGTTGGCGCCGGGCTGGCGCTGGATGTTGACGATGATCGCCGGCGTGCTGTTCATCCAGGCCGCCAGCCTGTTGTTTTCGGTGGCGTCGACCACATCAGCAACATCGCTCAACCGCACCGGCGCGCCATCCTTGTAGGCAACGATCAGCGAACGGTATTCGTCGGCGCTCTTCAGCTGGTCGTTGGCGTTGATGGTGTAGGCCCGCGACGGCCCGTCGAAATTGCCCTTCGGCGTGTTGACATTGGCGCTGCCCAGCGTGGTGCGCAGATCGTCGAGATTGAGACCATAGGCTGCGAGCTTGCGCGGATCGGCCTGGACGCGCACGGCTGGGCGCTGGCCGCCGCTGAGGCTGACGAGGCCGACGCCCGGCAGCTGCGAAATCTTTTGCGCCAGCCGGGTGTCGGCAAGCTGCTGCACATCGCGCAGTTGCATCGTCTTGGAGGTGAGGCCCAGCGTCAGCACCGGCGCGTCGGCGGGATTGACCTTGGCATAGATCGGCGGCGCCGGCAGATCGGCTGGCAGCAGATTGCCGGCGGCATTGATGGCCGCCTGCACCTCCTGTTCGGCGACATCGAGCGAGATCGCCAGGCTGAACTGCAGCGTGATGACGGAGGAGCCGGCCGAACTGACCGAGTTCATCTGATTGAGGTTGGCGATCTGGCCGAGCTGGACCTCCAGCGGTGCCGTGACCGAGGACGTCATCACGTCGGGGCTCGCGCCGGGATAGAAGGTCTGCACCTGGATGGTTGGATAATCGACCTCAGGCAGCGCCGACACCGGCAGATAATTGTAAGCCAGCAGGCCGGACAGCATGATGGCAACCATGAACAGCGACGTCGCCACCGGCCGCAGGATGAAAGCTCGCGACGGGCTCATTGCTGTTGCCCGGACTCCGCCTGCCCCGACTCCGCGTGGCGATGCTTGCGGCCCTGGCCCTTGTGCCTGCCCGTGTCGTCCGGCTTCGGCGCATCAGGGGCGGCCTGCTCCGGTGCCTGCGCCTGTGGCTGTGGCGCTGACCCTGCTGGCGTAGGCGTTGAGGGCTGCGCAGGTGTCCGTGCTTGCCCGTCCTGCCGCAAATTGATGCTGGCGCCGTCGCGCAGCTTATCGGCACCATCGACGACGACGCGGTCGCCAGGGTTCAGGCCCGACAGGATCTCGACACGTTCGCCATTGGTGACGCCAGGCGTGACCTTGCGCACGGAGACGGTGCTGTCGGGGTTGACCAGATAGACAAAGGTGCCGGGCACGCCGCGCTGTATCGCGGCGATCGGAGCGATCGCCACGTCCTTGTGCTCGTCGACCAGCAACTCGACGTTGACGAACTGGTTCGGATAAAGCACGCGCGTTTCGTTGGCGAAGCCCGCTCGCAGCTTGATGGTGCCGGTGCTTGGGTCGATCTGGCTGTCGAAGGTTTCAAGCTGGCCGTCGGCGAGCTTCTTGCTGCCTGCGCGATCGTAGACGGAGGTAGGCAGCGTGGCGCCCTGCCGCAGGCGTTGCGCGATCGCGGGCAATTCATCCTCGGGCACGGTGAACAGCACGCTGATCGGCTGGACTTGAGTGATGATGACGATGCCGTTGGTATCGGCAGGGGTCACGTAGTTGCCCTGATCCACCTGACGCAGGCCGGCGCGACCGTCGACCGGAGCCAGGATGCGGCAATTGTCGAGATTGAGGGTCGCGGTCCGGACCATGGCCTGGTCGACCTGGATGGAGCCGGCATCCTGCGCCACCAGGGCGACCTGCGCGTCGAGCGTCTGGTGCGTCGCGGCGCCTTGCGTCACCAGCGTCTGGTCGCGTGCGAGATCGAGCTGGGCATCCCTGAGCATGGCCTGGTCGCGCGCCAACTGGCCCTGCGCCTGGTCGAGCGCCGCCTGATAGGGGCGAGGGTCGATTTCAGCCAGCAAATCGCCCTTGCTGACGTCCTGACCTTCCTTGAAGTTCACCTGGACGAGCGGGCCGGTGACCTGCGGCTTGACCGTGACGGTGGAGAGCGAGGTCACCGTGCCAAGCGCATCGAGGGTGACGTCCATCGTGCCTTTTTCGATCACGGCGGCGCCGATTGTCGTCGGCTGCGCGTTTCTTCTGCCGCCGGGCTGCCTGGCCTCGACATGCGGGCGCTGGTAGAGATAGGCGCCGGTGGCGGCGACAATGGCGACAAAGATCAGCCAGGGAATCCAGCCACGCGAACGACGTGGCACGACAGTCGTCTGCAGGGGGATTTCCAACTGCTGGTCCATGGCGGCATCTCTCACCCCCATCAACCAATATGGCCGAAACCGACCCAAGTCGAATTAACACTTGGACAGGTTTGAGCGGTGCCGGCCGGCCGATCCTTGCCGTTTTTTGCTGGGCACGGTCCGGTGCGCGTGCTGGCTACCACGAGTCGACGCGGTCCAGCATCGCCTCTCACGTCAGCGCTATTTCGTCAGCCGATCATGCCCGATGAAACCGGCCGGCTTTCGCCGGTTGCCCGATCTGGCATCAGCCGCAAACGCGGACCTCTTCGATCACCCTGTGGTGGTGGCGCCAGTGCCTGACCAGTTCGATGTGGCAGCGGTGATGCCGGTGGTGGCGGCGATATTCGCCGTACCGGTATCCGCCATTGTCATACTGAACATCCTGGTCGCCATCATACTGATTGTCGTAATAGCGATCGCGGTGGTGACGGCGAATAACGATCCCACTATCGGAATCGTCATCCGGCAAATATCGGTCGTCATCGTCGGACTGGATGGTCACGCTTGCCGCTTGCGTCGGCGCAGTGATCGCCGCTGTCGCGGCCAATGCCAACAGGCAAGCCAGAATCAGCTTTTTCATCTCGTCCTCCTGCGCGTTCGGGACATGTTAACTGGCGGAGGAACTGGGCGTTCCGCCTAATTTTACACACTTTGCGACGCGGAGGACATCAAGGCGTCATCGTCCACCCGTTCCAGGCGTACGAAGGCCGTCAGCGGCAGGTGGTCGGAGGCAACGCGCGAAAGCGGCGTGTCATGCGCGTTAATGGCGGCAATCATGCCGTGCCTGTTGGCCATGATCCGGTCGAGCGCCAGCAGCGGCAGGTTCGACGGGAAGGTGGGGACCGCCGGCGGCTGCGGGCCGAACGTTGCATGCAGCGTGTTGAGAGCGGAGCGGTTGCCAAGCCGCCATTCGTTGAGGTCGCCGAGCAGCAAGGTCGGTCTTTCGTCCGGGCTGTTCATCAGGTCGAGCACGACGCGCGCCTGCTGGGAGCGCGAGCGGCGCAGCAGGCCGAGATGGGCGGCGATGATGCGCAGCGTCTGGCTTCCATCGAGGTCGATCTCCGCCACCACCGCGCCGCGCGGCTCCAGTCCCGGAAGCTTGATCTGGTGCACGTCGCGAACGACGCCCTTCTTGAACAGCAAGACGTTGCCATGCCAGCCATGGCCCTTGCCTGTGGCCGAAATCGGCACCGGAACCAGGCCGGTTTCCCGTTCGAGCCGGGGCAGGTCGAGAAGCCCATTACGGTCGCCGAAGCGATTGTCGGCTTCCTGCAGCGCGATGAGATCCGGATCGATTTCGCGGATGACGCGGATGGTCCGTTCCGGGTCGAATTTCCTGTCGACGCCGATGCATTTGTGGACATTGTAGGAGGCAACCAGCGTGCCGGTGGTGGCTGTCGTCTTGAGTGCGGCGGCATTGGCTTTCTGCATCCGGCGGTCACGAAGGGACAGAAGCATGCTTGCCGGGAGGCTGCGTCCAATTCTGTGCATCTCTGTGCTGCTCGTCCTCGCTGGCATCAATTCAGAAGCCGGATACAGTGAAAATAGGCAATTTCGGCGTATGTTCCATGACGGACGAGTTCCTCAAGCGCACCTCCGCCTTAGAGATAGGGTGAACCGAGCCACAATACCCGGTCGAACAGCCTGATAAGAAACGGCCGGGCTCGCAAAGCTTCCAGCGTCACCGGCACGGCGGAGGCGATCGCCGACCCGATCCGCGCCTCGATCTCGCTGGCAAAGCCGGCATCGAGCACCTCCAGGTCGATCTCGAAATTCAGCCGCAGCGATCGGGCGTCTAGATTGGAAGAGCCGACATAGGCCCACACGCCGTCGATCGAAAGCAGCTTCGAATGGTCGAACGGTCCCTCGGTGCGCCAGACACGGCAATAGTGTTTGAGCACCTGATCGAACTGCGCCATCATCGCGCGGTCGACGAGGAAAAGATTGTTCACCGCCGGCACCACGATGTCGATTTCGACCCCGCGCCTGCCGGCGGTGATCAGCGCGCTGATCAGTTTCCGATCCGGCAGGAAATAGGGCGACATCACGCGTATAGACTTGCGGGCGACCGAGAATGCACCGATCAGCAGCTTGTGGTTGGTCTCGTTGCTGGCATCCGGGCCGGAAGCGACCGCCCGCACCATCATCGATGCGCCTGGCGACGGCGCCAGCGGGGCGATGCGCCAGGCGTCGCCTTTCAGCGCCTCGTTGGTG
Source organism: Mesorhizobium sp. M7A.F.Ca.MR.362.00.0.0 (assembly GCF_004023175.1). NCBI lineage: Bacteria > Pseudomonadati > Pseudomonadota > Alphaproteobacteria > Hyphomicrobiales > Phyllobacteriaceae > Mesorhizobium > Mesorhizobium sp. M7A.F.Ca.MR.362.00.0.0. The sequence goes on along the minus strand of NZ_RZTF01000105.1, from coordinate 10,644 downwards.
GCGAAGCGCCAGTCCTCGGCGGCGACCGAAAAGAGGTCGGCGACGATCGGACCGGTCACCCGGAAATGCGTGTCCCTGGCGCTGTTGGAGCCGGCGAATTCGGCGGAGAAGCCTTTTCGGATGTTCATGCCCCCGGTGAAGGCGGCGATGCCGTCGACCACCAGGATCTTCCGGTGGGTCCTCAAATTGGCGTAGGGCAGGCGCAGGCCCATGACGATGTTGCCGTTGAAGACATCGGCGGGGATGTTGGCCTCGCGCAAATGCCCCAGGATGCTCGGCACCGAGTAGCGGGCGCCGACGGCATCGATCAGCACGCGGACGGTGACGCCGCGGTGGACGGCGCCGGCAAGCGCCTGGACGAAGAGCAGGCCGACGGCGTCATTGTCGAAAATATAGGTCTCGAGCAGGACGCTGCGCTCGGCACCATCGATGGCCGCGCACATGGCGGCATAGGCCTCGTCGCCGGTCTCCAGCACATCGATTGCATTTCCAGGATTGAGCGCGCGCCGCGCCACCCTGTCGCCCAATGTCCGCAAGCCCGTGAACCGTTGCCCGTAGCGCTCGACGATCAGGGCCTCTTCGACAGCGACGTCGCGCTCGTGCTTGGCGGACACCGCGCCATCGGCAAACGGGCGCTGGGCGGTGATCGTGGCGCGGCGAATGCGGTTGATGCCGGCGACGGCATAGATCAGCACGCCGAGGATCGGGGACAGCACCATCACGCCGACCCAGCCGGTGGCGGCGCGGACATCTTCCTTGGTCATGACGGCATGGACGATGCCGACCGTCGCCATCACCACGGAGATGATCGCCAGAATTTGCGGCCAGTGAGTCGCCAGGGTCGCCAACATGCCGAGACTATCCAGCGAGCGGTTGCAGAAGGCAATGCAGCCGCTCGTGCCGTGCATTCGCCGGTTGGTGGCATGCGGCCCTGGCTGAAGAGTTCGACCGGCCGCAGAGATCGATGGGTTGAAGCACCCCGATAGATCCTGTTCAGAAGGACAAACCTGACCCAGGGGAAGCATAAAGCCTGGCATCGTCCTGTTCTGCTCGGGCTCCTATGCTTTGGTACCACCTCTATTGACGCGCACGCCGGCCGCCGCGATGGTGTATTTTTTGGACCCGGCACCCAAGGGGCATGCCTGAAAAAGCGTTCAACCTCCGGTTGGATTATCGACAACCGCTATCCGAACCGGCCATGATTCTGGGCATATCGGCCCACTGGCTTGCGATTTTCTGTGCTTTCCCACTGAATGGGGCGTCCGGATACAACCGCAGCGAGCCGAAGTTATGTGCTATTTTTGCTACATCTCGCAGCCTTGTTGCCCAAAAGGGCTATTTAGCGCCCTCTAAATCAATAATCGCTCACACATTCCGTGAATTTGTGGATAATCCACCGACGGGCAGGCCTTGGCTTGGTTAGCGCTCTGAAAAAAGACGCTGGGGAAACGTTAGGGTGGGATTATGAATACGACAGGTATGTCGACCATAGGCAGGCGCCTTGGTCTGTTGATGGCGGCCACCATGCTGACCTGCGGGGGCGCTCATGCGCTTACGCTCAAGGAGGCGATGGCTGTCGCGGTGGAATCCAATCCCGAGATTGGACAGGCGATCGAAAACCGCGAAGCAATCGAGTTCGAGTTGCGGCAGGCCAAGGGCCTTTACCTTCCCAGTGTCGATGTCGAGGGATCGGCTGGTGTTCGCCGGCTCGACAATTCGTCCCGACGCTCGCTGTCGATAGAGGATGATTCGCTCTATCCGGCGGAAGCGAATCTGGTGGTGACCCAGAAATTATTCGACAGCGGAGCTCGTCGCGCGGAATTGAACCGCCAGGCATCGCGCGTCGACGGAGCGTCGTTCCGGGTGCTGGAACGGTCCGAATTCATCGGGCTGTCCGTTGTCCAGGATTACCTCGAATACATGCTGCAGGCTTCGATCGTTTCCGAAGCCAAGAAGAATCTGGGTTTCCATCAGGCGATACTCGGCGACATCCGGCAAGGCATCTCAGGCGGGGCGCTGAACGAGGCCGACCGCCAACAGGCCGAGGAGCGTCTGTTCGCGGCCAAGGCCCGCATGCAGGAGGCGACCGAAGAGCTGGAAGCCTCCAAGATCCGGTTCTTCAAGACCGTCGGCAAGCCGCTGGTCAATGCTTCGCGGCCGGGTGATGTCGCCGCCGCGCTTCCGCGGTCACTGGATGACGCGATCGGCCTGGCACGACAGAACAATCCGCGCGTTCACATGGCCACCAGCGATATCGACGCCGCGGCTTCCCTGGTGGATGCGGCCCGGGCGAAATATGGCCCTGAAGTCATTGCTGAAGGTCGGGCCAGGGCAGGCACCGACATTGACGGCGACGACGGGGACACCAATGACCTGCAGGCGCGTCTGGTGCTGCGTTGGAATTTGTATCGCGGCGGCATAGACAAGGCCAATGAACAGGAGCAGATCCGCCGCGCCAGCGAGCAGCGGCTCGCCTATCATCAGGTCTTGCGCGAAATCGAGGAAGCCGTTCGCACCTCATGGGATCGCCGTTTCCGGCAAGCCGATCTGGCGAAGACCCTGAGGCAACAGGCCGCCGCCAATGAAAAGCTGGTCGCTTCCTATCGCGAGCAGTTCAAGGTTGGACAGCGCTCGCTGCTCGACGTGCTCGACGCGCAGAATACGCGGTTCAACACGGCAACGCTGGCGGATACCGCGTCCTACGCATCGCTGTTTGCCCAGTACCGGCTCCTGGCCGCGACCGGACAGTTGCTGAAAACGATGAATCTCGAGCCGGCAAAGCAAGCGACAGCCTATGCTCGCACCGAGTTTGCAACACCGGAAACCGCGGACACCGAGACCTATGCGCGGACGCCATCGGAGCAGAAGAACGACCTGCCATTCGATATCCTCGCCCCGGTGAGGAAGAAATAAGACGACGCAAGGTCCAGCGAGCGTCCTGACGGGCAGATCGTGAACCAGCAACCCAATATCCTCTCTCCCAAGGAGGCGTTCAAGGCCTGCTTCTCGGCCGTTGCCGGATATCTCGGCAGGCCGAGCGCGGAGACCGTGCTGTTTGCCGGCGTGCCGCTCTCGGACACGCGAATTGCGGCCGACGATATCAGGCACCTTGCCGAACGCATCGGCCTGGAAGTCACCGAGTTCAATCACCGTGATTTTCTCAGGGGGCGTATCGACCTGCCGGCAATCGTCTTTCGCGTCAGCCAATTGCCGGTTGCCCTGCTCGCTCTGGGCGAAGACGATGCGTATATCACCGCGCCCCAGGAAGACGGCCGCACCACGATCGGCCGATCGGAACTGGCCGCCAGCTACATCAGCGGCGGCGCTTCCTTCTCGATCACCTATGCCAATGCCGCCGAGACCATGTCGGTCGGCTCGGCGGCCAGGATCGAGCGGAGACATTGGCTTACGGGGACGATGGGCGCTTTCTGGCGCACCTATTCGAAAGTCGTCCTGGCGGCGGTGTTCATCAATCTGCTGGCCATAGCCTCGCCGATCTTCACGATGAACGTCTACGACAGGATCCTGCCGAACAAGGCAATATCGACACTATGGGTGCTGGCTCTCGGCATCGGCGCGGTCATCCTGTTCGACCTGCTCTTGAAGACGGCCAGGGCTTCCCTCATCGACTATGCCGGGCGCAAGGCTGATCTCCGGATATCCTATCTGCTGTTCGAGAAAGTGCTGAACTCGTCGCTGTCGGCGCGCCCCGGCTCGACCGGTGAATACGCAAACAGGGTCACGCAATATGAATTCGTCAGGGAGTTCTTCACCTCCAACACCATAAGCGTGTTCATCGACACGGCATTCGTCTTCGTCTTTCTCCTTGTGATCTATGCGATAGGCGGATGGCTGGTGATCATACCGGCGCTGGCCTTCGTGATGTCCGTCATCGTCGGCCTGATCACCCAGCGCCGCATCGGCAAGCGCGTCGCCGCCTCGATGAACGAAGCGTCGCAGCGCCAGGCCCTGCTGGTCGAATCCATCTCGACGCTGGAGACCATCAAGTCGCTGCGCGCCGAGGCGTATCTGCTGCGAAAATGGGGAGAGCACTCCAAGAACGCCGCCAACACGTCCGAGAAGATCAAGCAGCTTTCGGCGGCGGCGGGCAACATCACCCAGTCCATACAACAGCTGGTGACCGTCGCCCTGGTCGTGGCCGGCGCCTATGCCTTCTCGGAAGGGCATGTTTCGACAGGAGCAATCATAGGAACGGTGATGCTGGCGAGCAGGGCCGTGGCGCCGCTCGGCCAGATTGCCATAACGTTGTCCCGGTTTCGCCAGGCCATGCTCTCGCTGAGAATGGTGAATTCGATCATGGCTCAGCCGGAAGATCGACCCGACACGGTGGGCTTCGTCAACCGCCCCATCCGCAAGGGGGCGATGGTGTTCAGGAATGTCGGGTTTGTCTATCCAGGCTCGGAAAACGAAGTTCTGACCGGCCTGAATATCTCGGTCAAGCCGGGTGAGCGGATCGGCATCATCGGCCGCATAGGATCGGGAAAGACGACGATGGGGCGGCTGATCGGCCGGCTCTTCCTGCCGACGTCCGGTGAGCTGCTGCTGGATGGGATCGACATTCGCCAGTATCACCCGTCCGAGGTTCGCGCCGCGGTCGGCATCGTTGCGCAGGCCGGCGACCTGTTCTCGGGCACCATCAAGGAAAACCTCCTGATGGCATGCCCCGAGGCTACAGACGAACAGATCATCGAAGCGGCAAAGGCGGCCGGCGTCGACGATTTCGTTTCACGCCACCCGCGCGGCTACGACATGAATGTCGGCGAGCGCGGCACCAATCTTTCCGGTGGCCAGAGGCAGACGGTGGCGATCGCACGCCTGCTGCTGACCAAACCGAAAATCGTCTTTCTGGACGAGCCGTCGGGCTCGATGGATCTCGCATCGGAACGCCAGTTGATCAAGCAGCTCAAAGTCGCCTTCGACCGCGACACCACGCTGATCGTCTCGACACATCGCTTCAGCATGCTTGAGCTGGCCGACCGCCTGATCGTTATCGAACAGGGCAGAATCGTTGCCGACGGACCGAAGGACCAAGTCATACAGGCGTTGCAGAAAACAAGCGCCTGACAAAACAGATATTGCTGCATCCAATGCGTTGGGGCGTGGGAAATGCTTGCCAGAGAAGATCGACCGCCGCTGTTTGCGTCGGCGTCCATATTCATCATCGGAGCGCTCTTCGTGGTCTTCGTCGCCTGGGCGTCCTTTGCCGAAGTCGATGAGATCGCACGCGGCGACGGCAAGGTCATACCCGCTTCCAAGACCCAGATCATTCAGGCGAGTGAAGCCGGTGTCGTTCAGGAAATCGCCGTGACGATTGGCCAGGTGGTCAAGAAGAACGATCTCATCATCCGCCTGGACAACACGCTCAACACGTCCAGTCTCGGCGAGCAGCAGGCCAAGGCGCGCGCGCTGGAAGTGCGCATAGCAAGGCTGAAATACGAACAGGCCGGCAATCTCTCGGGCCCATTTCCGTGCCCGCAGGACATCCAGTCGGTCGCTCCGCAAATCTGCGACAATGAACAGAAGCTGCTCATCGCCCGGCGCGGGAACTTCGATAACAAGCTGTCCGTGCTCAAGTCACGCCTTGACCAGCGCGAGAGGGAACTGGCCGAGGCGCAGGCCAATTCCGATCGTCTTACAAAGAACCTGGTCGTCAGCGACCAGGAGGCAAAACTGGTCGACGCGATGGTCAAGAAAGGCCTGATGGCACGGACCGAGCAACTCCGGGTGGAGCGCGAACAGACCGAGCTCAACGGCCAGCTGAACCTTGCGGGCGAAACGATAAAGAAGATCAAATCGTCGATTACGGAAGCCCAGCTTCAGGTCGAGGAACTCGGCCTGCAATTGCAGCAGGAGGCGTTGGACGACCTTACCCAGGCGCTGGCGGAGCTGTCGGTGGTGGATGAGACCATAAGGGGAGCCACCGACAAGGTCGCGCGCACTGATATCCGTTCTCCCGTGGATGGCATCGTCAACACGCTGGAGCTTAACACGGTCGGGGCCTTCGTTCAGCCTGGCGCCGTGGTGGCCGGCATCGTGCCGACCTCCGAGACGTTGCTGGTGGAGGCACGGGTCTCGCCACGGGATGTCGCATTCATCCGTCCCGACCAGGAGGCCCTTATCAAGGTCACTGCCTATGATTTCTCGATCTTCGGCGGCATCGAGGGCAAGGTCTCGAACATCACAGCCGACAGCCTGGTCGATCAGAAAACGGGGGAACCCTACTATCAGGTGCGTGTGGCGACGGACAAATCCACCCTACAAAGAGACGGCAAGGCCTATTCGATCATCCCCGGAATGATCTGCTCGGTCGACATCAAGACCGGGCGCAAGACGATCCTGCACTACCTCCTGAAGCCGATCAACAAGGCGCGCGAGGAGGCGATGAGTGAGCGGTAGCGCCAGCCCTCATCATTCCGGTCGCGAGCGGCTGCTGCCTCCAGTCGCCGCCGAGGATTTTGGACTGGAATTTCGGGTTGTGGCGCGCGGCGGCATCCGGCGCGGCATCCGTCTGGAGCGGGCATTCTGGATGTCGCTGAAGCAGATGGCCGAAAGCAGGAAGTGCACGATCGGCATGCTCATCGACGAGATCGCCGAAAGCCAGGCACAGACAGGCAATTTGACATCCGCGATCCGGGTGGCCTGCATGCGTGGGTTGGGAGACGAAAACCTGACCCTGCGAAAGCTTGCATCGATCAACACCATCAACGCCATACTGGTCGCTTGCCCGTCTCCCGCCTTTGCCCTGGCTTCGTCGAAGAAGATCCTGTCGTTCAACGCGCCGTTCCAGCAATTGGTCAAACGTCAATTGCCGATCGCCCCAAGCGATGACGCACGGCACGACCTCAAGCTGGCGCTGGACCTCAATGTGGCCGACATCTTTGCGCGGCTCGATGCCAATGGCGAATCGCCGGTGGCCACCGGTTTTGTCATCGGCGCGGGCGACCGTCGATACCGGGGACAATTGAATGCGGTGCGGGCTCCGGTGCTCGAGCCGGAGCTGCTGATGGCGTTCGTCTTCGGCGGCTAGGGCAGTTCACCGTTACACGCTTACCGGAGTTGCTCTGGATGCATCGCCAATCCGGGCAAAACCCTATGGCTGAAAACCTTCGCCGGGTGCGACGGTTGCGAAGCCGCCCTTGATGTCGGCCATCTGGGCTCCGCCCGGCTTTGAACCGTGGATCCAGGCCCGGTTCGTGCTGAACGAATAGAGCGGAACGTAATCCGGGAGATCGCTGTCACGCACGACAGTGTTGCTGAGGCTGTCGAGAATGAAGGTGCCGCTGCCTGTGCTCACCGACAGCACTGCGTGAAAGAAGCCTCTCTTGCGATCCTGGAGGACGACAAGCGCCATGCTTTGCGTGGGAATGCCGGCCCTCAGCAGGGCTGTCATCTTGAGGATGGCAAAATCCTCGCAATCGCCGGCTCGCCGCTCGAGAATCTCCGAAGGCTTCGCCCAATAGTCGAGCTTGCCGTAGACGACGCTGTCTTTCCTGTAGGCGATCAGGCGATTTACGCTGCTGTTGACGAAGGACAGCTTCTCGCTGAATCCCTTGCCTTGTGCGGCGGTGATCATGCCGGCAAAAGCCGCGCTCTTGTGCTCGCAGGGGCTGCCTGCCGAACAGGCGGCGATTGCCCGGTAGACGGGCGCCCAGCGAGCCGCGACGGGAAAATTGCGCATGGACAAGGCAACCGATCCGAACACCCCCGGAATGATCGACGCGGTCTGCAGCGGATCTATCCCGGCGTCATCTCGCGCCGTTGACGAGCCATCCCCGCGGCCAACATCTGGGCCATAGCTGCCGGTGACCAGACCGATCCGGTAAGCGCCCGCAGGCTGCCAGGGCTGAGGCCTCGCCAGCGAAACACCGCCGAGGCTGGGTGGCGTCTGGACCTTTTCCTGAGGCCAGCCGGGTGCGGCGATATCGCTCGCGAAGGACGGCCCCGCCAGGTCGACAAGCCCGATTGCCAGCAGGAGCATCTGGAGCCGGGTTTTTCCCGGAACTGATTTTTGCTTTTTCATAACGCCCACCTTTGACTGTGGACGCTACCAATCTTGTCTCAAATTATTGGAAAGGAAGGTGGATAAATATCCAGCAACTGTCTTTATCCATTTTGCTTAAAATTTTATTCAAATTTATACTTTGGTTTACCGGAAAAATGCCGGCCAGCTATCCATCAAGGAGGCCTTCAGAAACAAACATATATCAGGTTATATTGTCGCGGTTTACCACGTGTAAAAAATGCCGGGCAATGCATATCATTGTATATGAAATAGATTAGGGGGCAGTTGCAAAGTAGAAGTGGCCGCTGTCTCTATCCGGTAAATATCGGAGGGGTTTCAGCCATGACGAACAATATCGAGTTGGACAGCTTTTCGGCTTCCTTGAACGAGCATTCCGCGTCCAATGAACACGGCGATCAGACATCGCCGGCAGAGATGCGGGTCGCGCAAGCGGATTCGACGCAGCAGGCCGCGCCGGCAGCGTCCGAACCGGTGCCGGTCGATGTCGGCGGCGGAGCGCCTGTCAAGCCAGAAGCGCCCGCGGAAGCAAAGGCGCCGCCGGCAGCTGCGCCGCACGAATATGTAGCCGACGCCAGCCATGTGGTGAGGCTTCCGGCCAACGCCTCCATCGACAACATCAAGGTCGACGGACAAAACCTTCTGCTCGAACAGGCCGACGGCTCGGTGATCGTGATCAAGGACGGCGCCCTGAACGTGCCGACCTTCATCATTGGCGACGTCGAGGTGCCGCGCGTCGCGCTGCTGGCGGCGCTGGAAGCCAGCCATGTCGATGTCGCCTTCGGCGCCGACGGTTCCATGTCGGCTGGTCCGGGCGGTTCGAATTCAAGCGCGGGCGGAGATTTCTCGGTTCCCCCCGGCGGCATCGGCGACGGGTTCGACCTGTCGGCACTGCTGCCGCCAACTGCCTTGCAGTTCGGACTCCTGGAGCGGCGCGAGCTGTTCCCGTCCATCGTCGACAGGCAGGTTTCAGTGACGGCCACGTCCTTGCTTGCCCCGACCGAAGCGGCCAGTGAAACCGGCCTCAATGGCGGCCAGACACAATCTCCCGGCAGCGACGCGCCAAGCAACGCCGAGACCTCCGGCATCGGAACGATCAGCATCGACGCGCCGGATGGAATTGGCTCGATCGTCATCAACGGCGTCACCGTCACCGGCGTCGGCCAGCAGATCCCGGGCGATTTCGGCTTCCTGACGATCGTCTCCTTCAATCCGAGCACCGGTGCCATCGAATACAACTACACGGTGACCGAATCAGTCGCTCATCCCAATCAGACGAACGGATTCGATCCCAACGACACGGTTCCGGACAATTTCAGCATCACAGTCACGGACGTTGACGGTGATTCGGCCAGCACCACCTTTGCCGTTGCCATCGTCGACGACGTGCCGACGGCGGTTGCCGATATCGACAGCGTGACGGAAGACGGTGCGACGGTCGGGGACGGCAATGTCATTACGGCCAGCGGCGGCGCGGACGCGAATGTGACGGACGGCGTTGCCGACGTTAGGGGTGCGGACGGGGCGACGGTAACGGGCGTCGAGGCAGGCACGGTTGCATCGGCCTCGGGCCATGTCGGTTCGGCCGTGGCGGGCAGCTACGGTTCGATCACGATCGATGCAGACGGCCACTACAGCTACACGCTGAACAACGGCGCCGCGGCGGTCCAGGCGCTGACCAGCGGCCAGCATCTGACGGACACGTTCACCTACACCCTGACCGATGGCGACGGCGATACCTCGACGACAACGGTCGAGATCACCATCAACGGCACCAACGACGTGCCGCAGGTCGTCGTCAACCAAGGCAACCCGGCTGGCGCGCATGACCAGGTCTATGAAGCAGGTCTGGCGGCGGGTTCGGCGGCCGGCGACGGGAGCACGGTGGCGACAGGCACCTTCACGGTGTCGGACGCCGACGGGCTCGACGACGTGCAGACCGTCACCATCGGCGGCGTCACGGTTGCCATCGGCAGCCTCAACGGTTCGGCCTTCCAGGGCGACCACGGCACGCTGCTGATCACCGGCTACAACCCGGCAACCGGTGTTGCGGCCTATCAGTACACACTGACCAGTACGACGACGGACGTTCCGGCAGTCACCGAGACCGACAGCTTCTCGCTTACTGTCTCGGACGGCACCTCGTCGTCCGTCCCGGCGGCCATCGTCATCGACATCGTCGACGACGTGCCCAATGCGGTCAACGACACCAACAGCATCAGCGAGGACGCGCTCTCGCCGGTCAACGGCAATGTGCTGACCAACGACCTTCATGCCAACAACCAGCCGGGCGCCGACACGCCGACGAGCTTCGTCAGCTGGGATGGCTCGACGACGGGCGCACACGGCACCTTCGTTGCCAATCCCGACGGCACCTACACCTACACGCTCAACAATGCCGATCCGGCGGTGCAGGCGCTGGACGCCGGCCAGACGCTGACCGAGACCTTCAACTACACGATGAAGGATGCCGACGGCGACACCGATACGGCAACGCTGACCATCACCATCAACGGCACCAACGACGTGCCGCAGATCGTCGTTGACCAGGGCAACCCGGCCGGCGCGCATGACCAGGTCTATGAGGCGGGTCTGGCGGCGGG
>NZ_RZTF01001060.1:0-256 GCF_004023175.1 Mesorhizobium sp. M7A.F.Ca.MR.362.00.0.0 | reverse complement strand
CGTAACCGTTTATCTTAAAAAGACAAAGACCATTATGGTCGATAAAGTAATTGAAGTGAAAACCATTACTAAAACGAGAAATCAATACTTTACTTCTACTCAAAATGTTACACAAGATTATGCTAACTTTGATGCGATACTAAATTCTTTAGGGCTAGGTCTAGATGATAAGAAATTAATAGAGGCAAACTATAGCTTTATGGGTGGTTCCATTAATTATACGGATTGGTTAAGTCAAAATGGCGGTGTATACGGC
>NZ_RZTF01001059.1:0-256 GCF_004023175.1 Mesorhizobium sp. M7A.F.Ca.MR.362.00.0.0 | reverse complement strand
GTCTTATCGTGCTCGATCCGTCGAGCGAGGTCGCGCCGATGGTCGTCGATCACCGGCGCAGGGCCGGTCGGAAGGTGATCGTGCTCGATCCTTCCAGCCCCGCGACCGGCTTCAACGCTCTCGACTGGATCGGCCGATTCGGGGCAACGCGGGAAGAAGACATCGTCGCGGTCGCGACATGGATCATGACCGACAATGCCCGCGCCGCCTCGGCGCGCGACGACTTTTTCCGCGCCTCGGCCATGCAGCTCCTGAC
>NZ_RZTF01001058.1:0-257 GCF_004023175.1 Mesorhizobium sp. M7A.F.Ca.MR.362.00.0.0 | reverse complement strand
CTTCCATTGTAATATGGAGGGTATCTGCTGCCTTTTTGGCAAGGTATAATCCCATGCCTGTCGCATGCTGGTTTTGATGGTTAGCTGTAGATGTGAAGCCTTTATCAAAAATAAGCGGCAAATCCTTTTTCTCCATGCCGATTCCAAAATCACGGATTTGCAGTATAATCTGCTCGTCTTTCCTGCTGCTTGTAATGACAATATCTGCTTTTTCGCTGTATTTAACGGCATTTGTCAGCAGCTGTCTGATAATAAAT
>NZ_RZTF01001057.1:0-257 GCF_004023175.1 Mesorhizobium sp. M7A.F.Ca.MR.362.00.0.0 | reverse complement strand
CACTTGGAAATGAAGCATCCGCAGCATGCGGAATCAGTGTATGCACTGTATGCGCAACGAACGGGCGCGGTTCGAAATAAACAAGCGTAATCAAATAGTTGATCACAAGGCCTGCAATTCCTGTGATGCCTGCGTATAGCACATGTTTTCTGCTTTGTGTGTTCCCGAACAGCCAGATTGCCAATAGGATAAGGGCATAGGCGACAATGGCATATTCCGTGATGAAGACCATAATGGAATCGAGAACTGAATTGTGA
>NZ_RZTF01001056.1:0-257 GCF_004023175.1 Mesorhizobium sp. M7A.F.Ca.MR.362.00.0.0 | reverse complement strand
ACCTTGCCGTCCTCCTCCAGCGTATCCACTGCGCCAAAGCCATTTTCAACGATGAATAACGGGATTTGGTATCGGTCATAAAAACGATTTAACGTATATCTCAGCCCGGTTGGATCAATCGCCCATCCCCAGTCACTCGAAGTGATGTACGGATTTTCGACACCATTCGGCAAGCCGCCATTTACAATATCGCCAGTGTTATCATTTTTCACATCGCTTTTCACAGTTGTTGACATGTAATAGCTGAAGCCTAAGTA
>NZ_RZTF01001055.1:0-257 GCF_004023175.1 Mesorhizobium sp. M7A.F.Ca.MR.362.00.0.0 | reverse complement strand
ACGCCAAGGTCTGTTTCCACGACGTCAACGAGATGCACCTGCTGCATGATGCGCAAGCTCTTCTCCATCAGCTGACGACGAACGAAGAGTTCACCGGTGCGATTCGGCAAGTCCGGATGGAGACTGGGGGGCACGTCCTCTCCATCGAGGTCAGCCGTATGAACGACCAAGTGGTCCAGCCAAGTCATTTCGATCAGATCACACTGACGCTGATAAAATGCTTCCAACAGCATCACCGCTCGGATGCCGGTCTCGAG
>NZ_RZTF01001054.1:0-258 GCF_004023175.1 Mesorhizobium sp. M7A.F.Ca.MR.362.00.0.0 | reverse complement strand
AGGTAATAATGCGTTTATGTGCATTCCTCGTTTCCAGTATCTTTTTAAACAACGATTTATTTTCTTTAAGTTCACGTTTAAATCTTCAGAAGCCTTCTTTACGATTTCGCTCCTTGTTTTGGAATTCAAGAGATTTATAACCCCATGACTTAAAAGTTGATTAATAATTTCCCATACCTCATTCCTTAATGTTTTTGCTTTTTCACTGATTTCCTCTTCTCTAATAATCAAATTGAAAGGGTCTTGCTCTAATATGAC
>NZ_RZTF01001053.1:0-258 GCF_004023175.1 Mesorhizobium sp. M7A.F.Ca.MR.362.00.0.0 | reverse complement strand
TATCTGTACTACATCATTACGATCAAACGTAAATTTTGTATCTTTATTGAATGAGAATTCAAAATTAGCTACAATTCCTTGTAGTTTACCAAGTGAATTAATCCCTCTATTGCTTTTATTTGTCAAGTATGAGTTGAGTGCTACAATCAATCCTTCAAATTCTGGATATAAATATCTATCGTCAATAATACAACCAGGTCCAAAAAGATAATCGATATCACTAAAATCAATATGTACTTGGTTCATGAGATAATGTAG
>NZ_RZTF01001052.1:0-258 GCF_004023175.1 Mesorhizobium sp. M7A.F.Ca.MR.362.00.0.0 | reverse complement strand
CCTCCGCTCCGCCCATCGCCGTCACCAGCCGGTCGCGGTCGAAGGCACTGGCGGCGTCGGCGACAACCACCTTGCCGTCGCGCATCACCACGATGCGATCGGCGTTGCGCAGCACCTCACCCAGCACATGCGAGATCAGGATGCAGCTTTTGCCGCCGGCGACGAAGCGGCGCACGAAGGCCAGCAGCTGGCCCGCCGTATGCGCATCGAGCGACGATGTCGGCTCGTCGAGGATGACGAGGTCGACCCGATCCTGAG
>NZ_RZTF01001051.1:0-259 GCF_004023175.1 Mesorhizobium sp. M7A.F.Ca.MR.362.00.0.0 | reverse complement strand
CGACAGCTAAACCAGCATCGTGGACTGCTATTTCTGTAGCGTTTTTTAGCTGTCTTGTGGCAGTTTTATCGGCATCTAAATTAAATTGAATCTGGGTAATTAATGCAAACAGTAATACAAAAATGATGGTTCTTAATGTCGTAGCCATTGATTGCTCCTAGTTTACATATTCACTTAAAATTTTGGTGTGTTTAGTGATAGTGCTGGGACCTTGGTTGAAAATATCCAAAATGAAAATAAAAGTTCTAGGTACCTGTAT
>NZ_RZTF01000104.1:16992-17215 GCF_004023175.1 Mesorhizobium sp. M7A.F.Ca.MR.362.00.0.0 | reverse complement strand
GGGGGGGGCCGTAGAGGGCTAACCTCGCGAGCCGACCCGCTGCCCACAGGAAATCCCCAATGAACGCCCCCGATCACATCATCGTCGGCAGCGGCATCAATGCGCTGGTCTGCGCGGCGATGCTTGGCGGCAAAGGGGCGCGTGTGCTCGTCCTGGAGCGCAACGACCGCATTGGCGGTTGCATGCGCACCGAGGAGATCACCGCGCCCGGCTTCATCCATGA
>NZ_RZTF01000104.1:0-16982 GCF_004023175.1 Mesorhizobium sp. M7A.F.Ca.MR.362.00.0.0 | reverse complement strand
ATGTGATGGCGACGACCTTCGTGCTGTTCATCACTTCTCCGGCCTTTGCCGCATTGGGCGCCGACCTTGCGCGGCACGGGCTGGAATTCTGCCACACCGGCACGCCGACCGGCGTGCTGCGGCCGGACGGCAGCCATGCCGTGCTGCGCACCGACCGCGCTGCCAACGTCGCCGCCCTCAATGCGATCGCGGCAGGCGACGGCGACCGGCACGCGGACGATGTCGGCGGCATCGAGCGCAATGCCGGCCTGCTGTTCGGCCTGCTCGGCGGCAGCCTGTGGTCCTATCTGACCGCCAGGCTGCTGGCCGGCGATGCCTGGCGCCGTGGTCCGCGTGGCCTTGCCGCCTTTCTCGGCGAGGCACTGGTGCCGGCGCGTGGCTGGCTGGAAAGCACCTACCAGTCCGAAACCATTCGTGCGCTGTGGGCGCCCTGGGTGCTGCATGCCGGGCTCGGCCCCGAAGACGCCTTTTCCGGCCAGATCGCCAAGGTGATCGCCTTCGCGCTTGAGGCGGCGGGCGCGCCGATCGTCAAGGGCGGGGCAAAAAACCTGCTGGCGGCCTTCGAGGCCCTGATCCGGGAACGCGGCGGCGACATCCGCACCGACGCCGATGTCGCTTCGATTGTCCAGAGTGGTGGTCGCGCAACCGGCGTGCGACTGGCATCGGGCGAAACGATCACGGCCAACAAGAGCGTCATCTGCTCGGTCACACCGACGCAACTCTATGGTCGGCTGCTCGGCAGCGAGGCTCCCAAAGCCGATGTCGAGGCGACGCAGAAATATCGCTACGGCAAAGGCAATTTCCAGATCCACTACGCCTTGGACAAACCGCCCGCATGGCGCGGCGAAGGCCTGGACAAGGTCGCGCTGCTGCATTTGACGCCGGGGCTGGATGGCGTCTCGAAAGCCTGCAACGAAGCGGCGCGCGGCATGCTACCGGAGGTGCCGACCATCTGTGTCGGCCAGCCGCATGCGCTCGATCCGTCGCGCTGTCCGGAGGGCAAGGCCATCCTGTGGCTGCAACTGCCCGAAGCTCCCCGCCACATCAAGGGCGATGCCGCCGGCATGCTGCAGGCGCCGGCTGACGGGCAATGGACCGACGCTTTGCGGGAAGCCTATGCCGACCGCGCAGAAACGATCCTTGCCAGCCATATCGAGGGCTTCAAGGACAGCGTCATCGCGCGCCGCGCCTATTCGCCGGCCGATCTCGAGGCGATGAACATCAATCTGGTGGGTGGTGATCCCTATGGCGGTTCCTCGACCATCGACCAGTCCTTCCTGTGGCGGCCGTTCAAGAGCAGCCGCAACCATCAGACCGGCATCAAGAACCTCTACCACATAGGCGCCTCGACCCATCCGGGTGCGGGTCTCGGCGGCGGTTCCGGCTTTCTCCTGGCGGGGAGGCTGTGATGGAAGAGAAGGTCGCGGAAAAGCGCCAGCGCATTTCGACCCTGGGGCAGATCGGCCTGCAGCAATTCGCGCCCTATCTGATGAACCGCATCATGGGCCGCTACAATGCCACCTTGCGCGACGATTTCCGCAAGCAGGGCCTGACCATTCCGCAGGTGCGCACGCTGGCCGTGCTGTCGGTCACCGACGGCATCACCGTCAACGACCTCTCGGTCTATACGGTGATCGAGCAGTCGACCTTGAGCCGGACGCTCGACTCACTGGAGGGCCAGGGCCTTGTGCGGCGCGAGCAGGGCGTCACCGACAGCCGCATCCGCCATGTGTTCCTGACCGATGAGGGCCGCGCCGAATTCGCGCGCGCCTGGCCGGCCATGCATGACGCCTTCGAGGCGATGTTCGACGATATCGATGACGCCGAATATTCCGCACTCATCACCACGCTTTTGAAGATGCTGAAGAACATTCGCAAGCACGACATCTAAACCTACGCGCCGCCAATGCCGGGCGATAACGGCCTCAGGCGGTAACGGAAGGATTGAAAAAATGGCCGAACGGTCTTTTGCCAAGGAAGTCGAAAAGCTTCGGCTCGGCGCCGGCGAGGAATTTGCCGGCGAAGGCATCGAAGGCATCCTCGCCATCACCAAGGCGCTGCTGCAATGCGGCGTCGGCTATGTCGGCGGCTATCAGGGCGCGCCGATCAGTCACCTGATGGACGTGCTGGCGGACGCGCAGGACATTCTGGGCGAACTCGGCGTGCATTTCGAGGCCAGTGCCTCGGAAGCCACCGCCACCGCCATGCTGGCCGCCTCGGTGCATTATCCGATCCGTGGTGCGGCCACCTTCAAGTCGACCGTCGGCACCAATGTCGCCTCCGACGCGTTGGCCAATCTGGCTTCCGGCGGCGTCACCGGCGGTGCGCTGATCATTGTCGGCGAGGATTATGGCGAAGGCTCCTCGATCATGCAGGAGCGCAGCCATGCCTTCGCCATGAAGAGCCAAGTCTGGCTGCTCGATCCGCGACCCAACCTGCCATCGATCGTCAAGGCGGTGGAGGATGGTTTCGAGCTGTCGGAGA
The DNA here is from genome assembly GCF_004023175.1 of Mesorhizobium sp. M7A.F.Ca.MR.362.00.0.0. Classification (NCBI taxonomy): domain Bacteria; kingdom Pseudomonadati; phylum Pseudomonadota; class Alphaproteobacteria; order Hyphomicrobiales; family Phyllobacteriaceae; genus Mesorhizobium; species Mesorhizobium sp. M7A.F.Ca.MR.362.00.0.0. Next base: position 14,498 of record NZ_RZTF01000104.1, on the reverse strand, counting down.
TTTCCAACACGCCGGTCATGCTGCAGGTTCGCATCCGCTGCTGCCATGTCCACGGCCATTTCATCGCCAAGGACAACAAGCGGCCGCCGATGACGGTCGCCGATGCACTTGACGCCCCGCGCCGCGACACCGGCCGCATCGTGCTGCCGCCCGCTTCCTTCCTGCATGAGAAGGAGAAGGTGCAGAAGCGCTGGCCGGCGGCGGTGGACTTCATCGCCAAGAACAAGATCAACGAGTTCTTCGGCTCGGATCATGGTTCGGTCGGCATCGTCATGCAGGGCGGCATGTACAACTCGGTCATCCGCGCGCTGCAGCGGCTCGGCCTTGCCGACATCTATGGCGACACCGACGTGCCCCTCTATGTGCTCAATGCCGTCTATCCCTTGATCGATGACGAGTTCCTGTCGTTCTGCGAGGGCAAGCAGTCGGTGCTGGTCGTCGAGGAAGGCCAGCCCAACTACATCGAACAGGCTTTCGCTTCGATGCTGCACAAGGCCGGCCGCGGCACCAGGCTGGTCGGCAAGGAGCATCTGCCGATGGCCGGCGAATACACCGGCCAGGTCATGCTCGACGGCATCGGCGCCTTCCTGCGCGCCGAGGCGCCGCATCTGCTGCCTGGCGAAGTGCGCGCCCCCAACAAGGTCGGCGACGGCGTCGATGCCGCCGACCTGATCAATGTCGTCCCGGGCCGTCCGCCGGGTTTCTGCATCGGCTGCCCGGAGCGGCCGATCTTTGCCGCGACAAAACTGGTCGAGCAGGAACTCGGCAAGCACCACATCGCCTCCGACATCGGCTGCCATCTGTTCTCGATCATGCCGCCTTTCGAGCTCGGCGCCACCACCATGGGCTATGGCCTGGGGCCGGCTTCCGCCTCGGCGTTCAATTCGCCTAATGCCAAGCGCCGCTCGATCTCCTTCGTCGGCGACGGCGGCTTCTGGCACAACGGCCTGACCTCCTCGATCGGCAATGCGGTGTTCAACAAGAACGACGGCGTCATCGTCATCGTCGACAATTTTTACTCGGCCGCGACCGGCGGCCAGGACATCCTCTCGTCCCGCGCGGGCAACAAGACCAAGTCGACGAAACATCCGATCACCGAGGCGGTGAAAGGCATGGGCGTCAAATGGCTGCGCCATGTCGACCGCACCTATGACGTCACCAAGATGCAGGACACACTGCGCGAGGCGCTGACGACAGACGAGAAGGGGCCGAAGGTCATCGTCGCCTCGTCCGAATGCATGCTCAACCGGCAGCGCCGCGAAAAGCCGCTGGTCGACAAGGCGATCAAGGGCGGGACCCGTGTCGTGAAACCGAAATTCGGTGTCGATGAGGATATCTGCACGGGCGACCATGCCTGCATGCGGCTGTCCGGCTGTCCCTCGCTGTCGGTCAAGTCAACAGACGATCCGCTGCGCGACGATCCGGTCGCGCATATCGACCAGAGCTGCGTCGGCTGCGGCAATTGCGGCGAGGTCGCCGATGCGGCGGTGCTCTGCCCATCCTTCTACCGCGCCGACGTCGTCCACAATCCGAGCCGCTGGGACCGTTTCCTGGAAGCCGCGCGCCGCGCCACCATCAGCCTGTTGCAGCGACGCCGCGAAAGCCGGCGGCTGACCTTCGCCGATGCTTGACGCCGTCCCCCCACTTCGCGCCCGCGCCGGCGCTCAGGATAGCGAGCGTGTCATCAAGCTCGCCGTGCTGGCGGTCGGCGGCCAGGGCGGTGGCGTGCTCGCCGACTGGATCACCGATGTCGCCGAGCGCAACGGCTATGTTGCGCAATCGACCTCGGTCGCCGGCGTCGCCCAGCGTACCGGCGCCACCATCTATTATGTCGAGATGGCCCGCGACACCGGCCGGCTGCCGGTCTTCGCGCTGTCGCCGTCGCAGGGCGATGTCGACATCCTGATCGCCGCTGAGCTGATGGAAGCCGGCCGCGCCATCATTCGCGGCTTCGTCACGCCCGAGCGGACCACGCTGATCGCCTCCTCGCACCGCATTGCCGCCGTGTCGGAAAAAATCGAACCGGGCGATGGCCGCGCCTCGTCGTCCAAGGTGCACGCGACGGCGGAAGCCGCATCGAAACGCTTCATCGCTTTCGACATGGAGAAGATCGCCGCCGACAATGGTTCGATGATCTCGGCCAGCCTGCTTGGCGCGCTGGCGGGGTCCGACGCGCTGCCCTTCACGCGCGAGAGCTACGAACAGGCGATCGGTGCCGGCGGCCGGGGCGTCAAGGCCAGCCTCGCCGCCTTCGGTGCCGCGTTTGATCGTGCGCGCGGCACGGCAGCACCGGCGCCGAAGCCGGCCGAGCCAGCGATAGTCGAATCTGCCTTGGGCACAGGACAGGTGAGTGGCCCGCAAAACCTGCTGCAGGGCTGGCAGGCCTTGGCTGCCCGCATCGACCTGTTGCCGGTGGCCGTGCGCGACATGGCACTTCGGGGTCTGAGAAAGGTCGTCGACTATCAGGACATCGCCTATGGGCGCGAGTATCTCGACCGGTTGGACAAGGCCGTCGCGCTGGACGGGCCGCTTCAGGGCTATGGCTTGTCCATCGCCGCCGCCAAGCATCTGGCCAACGCGCTGTGCTACGACGACATGATCCGCGTCGCCGATCTCAAGACGCGCTCGACGCGCGGCAAACGTGTGCGCCGCGAGGTCGGCGTCAAGGACGGCTCGATCCTGCAGGTGACCGAATATTTCCACCCGCGCATCGAGGAGTTCTGCGGCACGCTGCCGGCGGGACTGGGAAGCTATATCGAAAGCCGCCCGAAGCTCGCCGCCTTTCTCGATCGCCGCATCAATCATGGCCGCCGCATCCGCACCGACAGTTTTGCCGGCTTTGCCGCTTTGTGGTTCATCGGCGGCCTGCGCCGCTGGCGCCGCAGTCTGCTGCGCCACAAGGTCGAGGTCGCGCATCTCGATCGCTGGTACGCGCTGGCTCTCGACCATGTGCCCCAGGATTACGCACTGGCCGTCGAGATCCTCAACTGCCGCCGGCTGATCAAGGGCTACAGCGACACCCATGTCCGGGCACAGTCGAAATTCGACCGCGTGCTGTCGGCGCTCGACCTGGTCAAGGGCCGGACGGACGCCGCCGACTGGATCCGCCGCCTGCGCGAGATGGCGCTGAAGGATGAGAAGGGCGACATGCTCGACGGCGCGCTGAAGACGGTGGCGACGCTGGGGCCGGACCCAATCGGCTGAGATATCTAGCGGGCGTCCACGGATTGGAGCGGCGCTAACCTTAACTCCGGGCTGGCTGACAGGATTGCCCGTGCGCCGGCGCTGACGCGGGGCCAGGTGCCTGGCCCCGCCGTGCTTCGATCAGTTATGGTGCCAGCGGCGCCAGTGATGGTGCGGGTGCCAGCCATAGACCGGAGCGTGCCAGTAATGGTAGTGCGGGCGCACGATGACGACGCCGTTCGGCACGCAACGGCCCCATCGGTTCGGGTGCCAGCCGATGCCGCACCCCCAGCGGACATGCTCGACCAATGCCGGGGCGGCCGGATGGGTTACAGACATGACGGGCATTGCGTTGGACGCGGTGGCGGTCACGACAGTTCCACTGACCGCCAGGATAGCGGCTGCTGCATAGTTTTTCAGGCGACTCATAATTGGGCTCCGAGTGCATTCGAGTTTGAAGATGGCCGCCCGGCACAATGCGATCGGGCAGGCTTGTCCCTTCTCTTCGTTAAACGGCGTCTCCCGCCTTTTCCGTCGGTCGTCATGGCGATTTTTTCGGCGCCACGGCAGCGCGGCGCTCCATGTGGCGCAGCAATGCCTGCGCCAGCACGCTCCGGTTTTCGGGTGATGTGTTCGCCGCGAAGTCGACGATGGCCTGCTCGAGCCGGGTGCGAACCGTCGCGTCGGCGTTGCGTGCCCGCTCCAGGGCAGCCGACACGGCGGCCTCGTCCATGACAGGCTGTCGCAACAGGTCTGCTGCCTGCTGCCTCGCCTGCTGGCCATCGAGAATGATCTGACGGGACTGCACGCGAACCTGGCGCAGCGCCTCGCGGAACGCCTTGCGATCCTGGTCGGGAAGTTGTCGGCCGGCCGATTCCAGCGAGACACCTGTTTTGGCATTTCTCAGCCAGACCGCACCACCGACAAATGCGCCGGCAAGAAAGACGTTCAGCACCACGGAAGCAATGACCAGACCACGGACCCAGCGCGTGCTCATAGGCTTTCCTCACCGTTCTCGGCAGCGGGGCCGGCATCGCCAAACGCCGTCGCATTGGCATCCAGCACATAATGGTCCGGCTGGACCTCCGGCGTGACGATGGTCACCAGGGCCAGCCCTGCCACGGCACCGGCCAGACCAATGCCGGCAAGTCCGAGTCCCAGCCACCAGAACCACCGACGCCGGCGCTGGACGAGGTGCCGGCCGGCAGCCTGCAGAATGCTGCCGTGCAGTGCCTTGTCCGGGGCGTCGACGCGGTAGCTGTCGAGCAGCGCGTCAAGTGTCCCGGCCTGCCTCAAGATGGCCTTGCCCGCGCCGCTCGCGGCAAAGACCGTGCCGGCCATTCGCTCAGCCTCGGGCCATCGCCGCAAGTCGCCGCCATAGGCGTGGGCCAAGACGGCAAAGCGCCTGGCATCCATTGCGGGTTCGTTCCTGGATCCTTCAGCCATGTGTCGCCCCCTTGCCCGTCGACGCCGAGCGCCAGGCGGCACCAGCAAGGCGCAATGGCCGTGGTGCGTTGGTGCTTGCCCGGTGCTTACTCATCGGCGCCATCCCCCGCCAGGATCGCCTGCAGCGACCGCCTGCCGCGCGCAAGCAGGCTCTCCAGGGCATCGACGCTGACCCGCAAGGTCGCTGCCGCCTCGATATTGGACATCTCCTGATAGTAGACCAGAACGATCGCTTCGCGCTGGCGCGGCGCTATGGCTTGCAGTGCGCGTTCGACCCGAAGCGCGTCCTCCTGGCGAGGGGCGTCGGGAAGTTCCGCGGGGTCGACCATTTCCGGCAGGTCGCCGGTCACCCACTCGCGCCTGCGACGCAGCCGGTCGTAGCAAAGGTTGAGCGTCACCCGGTGGATCCAGCTGTCGAAGCGCGCATTGCCGCGCCGCCAGCTCGCGGCATGGCGCCAGATCCGCACGAAGGTTTCCTGCGCGACATCCTCGGCCTCCGCCGCATCGCCGAGCATGCGCACGGCAAGCGCCAGGATACGCGGCAGCTTGCGCGCGACGAGCGTTTGCACGGCTGCCGGCTCGCCGGCGCCAACACGGCGAACCAGCTCCTCGTCCGGATCCGCAGCCATCAGTCGGCGCACTCCCGATATTCATCGCGCGTCATTGCCTCTTGGTCATTGCTCTTGCTTGGGAGCGGTTTTGTGGCCCGGCAGTTCGTCGGCCGTCAAAATGCCGTCGGCATTCTTGTCCAGCCGGGCGAAGCGCCTGGCGAAGAATGCATCGAGTTCGGCGCGATCGATGAAGCCGTCATGGTTGGAATCGATCCGCGCGAAGGATTTGGCGGCGTCGCCCTTGACGTTGCGCTTCGTCCGAAAGGCCTCCCATTCCAGCAGGCTGATCTTGCCGTCGCCATCCGTGTCGGCCGCCATGATCGCCTTTTCGCGCCGCTTCTGGAATTTGGCCAGCGTGATGTCGGACCTGGTCCCCGAAGCGCCTGGCGCGGCAAGTGGCGCGGCGGTCGGCGGTGCAGGCGGCGTCGTTGCCTGGGCGAAAGCCGCAACGGTCTGCAAACTCAAGGCAACGACTAATATCGAACGGCGGATCATGCTGTGCGTCTCCAGGTTGGCGCGACGCAGACGGCTTGTGCCGCCATCGCGCTTCAACCGTTAAACGCCGCGACCCGGAAAATCCGTCGGTCGCGCCTGCTGATCCGTTCACGCCCGGACAAAAGAGGGTGCCCATCCCGGCTCGATCGGGATGGAAGGAACTCTAGTCCGACTGGTCGGCCGCAATCAGTTGTTCGGGCTTGAACCCGGCATGTTGCGGGGTCCACACCTCGCCCTCGCGATTGAACCAGTGGCACAGATACATGCCCGAGGCTGCCCCATCGCTGATCGTCATCCTGGGACCTCCGGATTTCAGCCTGACGACGTCTCCGGTCTTGAAATTGTTGGGCATTTTTGACCTCCCATGCTGAGGCCATGAGTTTCACACCAAACCGGGGTCTCGACAATGGCAGATCTGCCAGGCCGGCGCCGCAATTCTGTGCGCCAGATGCGAAGGGGTAGACGACAAAACGAAGGGAAAAATGGTGCCGCTTGCGTGACTCGAACACGCGACCCCCGCATTACGAATGCGGTGCTCTACCAACTGAGCTAAAGCGGCCCAGGAAGCCAAGGCCTCCAAGATGCGGCGGTGATAGACGCAACCGGGCGCGAATTCAAGATGCGACTTGGCAATTCCTGCTGCGTCGTCATGGCACCCTCGAAAGCCGGCCGCCGCCTTGTCCGCCGATCAATCGCCAAGGGATGCGGCGCACGGTGGGTGCGCTCCCTTCGCGTGAAAATCGGCCAAACATGCTGATTTTGTTGCCGGAACAGCGCCGGAATGGACTTTGCACACCTCTGCGAGGCAGAATGCGCCGCTCGCCCGTTGATTGATTGGTCGCCTGCGGCTAACGATCACGGCAAGGTTGGCAAAGACAGAGGGACCCGCTTGGACGCGATCGAAAAAGCGATCCGGAACGCCTTGGAGAAAGGCAATGCCGAGGACCGCGCGTTTCGCGAGAGGGTCTATCGCTCGGCTTTTGCCGCGCTTGATCGCGCGCTCCAGGCCAATCCCGGTGTGACCGTCGAGGTCGCCATCAAGCGCCGCAAGGCAATCCAGGCGAAAATCACCGAAATCGAATCCGAGTTCCTGCCGGCGGTGCCGGATGTCGGCCCGCAGGGTGATACACCGGCGGTCGAACTCGGAGCGGATCCGGCGCCCGCGGTCGAAACCGGCCGACAGGCATCGTCCCCCGACGTCGTCGTCGACGGACCCGTGCAATCCGCTGCCGATGCCCCGCGCTCGCGCGTCCTGCCGGTCGTTCCCGACATCATGCCGGACGCCACGCTTCCCGATGCTCCGGCCATCGACATGTCGGTTCCGGCCTCGGCCGGCGCGGCGACGGAAGTTGCGCCCGACCGCGATGAACGGCGCATAAGAGGGCGTCGCCTGCCGCTGACCGCCATCTTCCTGACCGTGACACTGCTCGCTGCGGTTGGCATCGGCCTGTTCTTCGCCGTGCAGACCGGTGTGTTCAAGACATCCGCGCAACTCGACACCGCCCCGCCGCAAGCGCCGCCGACCGTCGAGGACGACGATTTCACACCGGCCGACGGCGGTCCGGAAAAACCCGGCGCCGCGGACCAGGCGCGCGACTGGATCAATGTGTTTTCGCCGGCCGATGCATCCCATGTCAGCGCGCCGTCTGACGCCAGGGCCGAGGTGATGAAGGACGATACCGGTTCGTTCCTGCGCATCCGTTCCGGCGCGTCTGGTTCGGCGATCAGTTTCGACGTCGGACAAGGCGTGCTGGAGAAGCTGGCCGGCAAACATGCCGTGTTCGACATCATTGCCCGCTCCGAAGAAGGCAAGGAGACGCAGATTTCGGTCGACTGCAATTTCGGCGAACTCGGCGACTGCGGCCGCAAGCGCTATGCGGTCGGCCAGCAGCAGAACGAATATCTGTTCGATGTGCAGTTTCCCGACAAGCGTCCGGGCTCGGCCGGCACCATTGCCATCAATTCAGACTTCGACAAGCAGGGTAAGGCCGCGGACATCTACGAAATCCGCGTTTCGATCGAGCCGTAAGAGCGCTGAACGGTCTAGCGGTCGAGCAGCGCCTGTAGCGTCTCGATGCGGTCGGCCTCGTTGGCCGGCTTGTCCCAGCGCAGCCGCGAAATGCGGGGAAAGCGCATGGCAACGCCGGATTTGTGCCGGGTCGAGCGGTTCAGCCCTTCGAAGGCGACTTCCAGCACCAGGCCGTTGTCGCGGTCAGCCCGCACCGAGCGCACCGGCCCGAAACGCTCGATCGTGTTGTCGCGGACATATTTGTCGATCTGCTTCAACTCCTCGTCGGTGAAGCCGAAATAGGCCTTGCCGACCGGCACCAGTTCCTCTTCGCCTTCGGCACCTGTCCAGACGCCGAACGTATAGTCGGAATAGAAGCTCGAGCGTTTGCCGTGGCCGCGCTGGGCATACATCAGCACCGCGTCCACCGTGTGCGGATCGCGTTTCCATTTGAACCATGGACCTTTCGGCCGGCCGGCGACATAGGCTGAGTCCCAGCGCTTCAGCATGACGCCTTCGATGATCGGATGCGGCGGCACCCGGCGTAGTTCCTCAAGCGTTTGCCAATCCGTGAAGTCGACGAATGGCGAAAGATCGAAACGGCTCGGGTCGAGCGTTCCGACAAACGCTTCCAGCCGGCTGCGCCGCTCGCGAAACGGCAGTGCGCGCAGATCCTCGCCGCCGACCTGGAGCAGATCGTAGCAGCGCATGAAGGCCGGGTATTGCTGCTGCATCTTCGGTGTCACCGTCTTGCGATTCAGCCGTTGCTGCAGATCCGAGAAGGTTCCCGTCGCCTCTCGGGGATCGCCGACAAGCAGTTCGCCGTCCAGCGTTGCGGAAAAATGCATGGCATCGGCGAGGTCCGGAAAGGCGCCGGAAACATCGTCACCGGTGCGCGAATAGAGCCGGCGGATGCCGCCCTCGGCCACCGCCTGGACACGGATGCCGTCCCATTTCCATTCGGCGGCATAATCCGCCGGATCGAGCTTTTCGAGATCGCCGTCACCGACCGGGTTCGACAGCATCACCGGGCGAAACAATGCCAACGCCGTGTTCCTGGGCTTTTCGGCCTTGCCTTCCAGCCACGCGAACAGCGCTGTGTAAGGCGGCGTCAACCCGTGCCAGAGTTCCTCGATCTCGGCCACGTCGACCTTGCCGAAATCGGCCAGCGCCTGTTTGGCCAGCCGCGCCGACATGCCGATGCGCAAGCCGCCGGTGACCAGCTTGATGATGGCGAAGCGCGCCGAGATGCCCGCGCTGTCGAGCAGCCCGGCCAGCACCTTCGGTCCGTCGGAGCGGCTTGCCGCCTGCAGTTTGGCCACGACTTCGCCAAGCGTCGGCTCGCGGTTCGCGATGTTTCCGGGCGTTTGCGGCCAGACCAGCGACACCGTTTCGGCGAGATCGCCGACATAGTCGTAGGAATAGCCGAACAGCACCGGATCCATGCGTTCGGTGACCAGCATGCGCAGCATCGCCGGTTTGACCGCGGCGATGTGGAGATCGCCGGTGATGGCAGCCAGCGCCAGCCCGCGATCGGGATCCTCCACAGTGCGGAAATAGTCGGTCAGCAAGGTCAGCTTGCCGTTGCGCGACGGCGTCAGCACCAGACGGTCGAGAAGCTCGGCGAAGCGGTTCATGGCTTCAATCGCCCTCATCTTCGTAGCCGACCAGATGCAGCGGCCGGGCGGCGATGCCTTCGAGCTCACACCAGCGTACCAGCGCTTCCTCGCGGCCATGCGTCACCCAGATCTCCTCGGCTCCGGTCTCCCTGATCGTGGCGGTCAACTCATCCCAGTCGGCATGGTCCGAGATGATCAGCGGCAGCTCGACGCCGCCTTGCTTGGCGCGCTGGCGAATGCGCATCCAGCCCGACGCGAAGCACGAGATCGGATCGGGAAAACGCCGTGCCCAGCGGTCGGCGAAGGCCGATGGCGGGCCGACGACGATGGCGCCGGTAAAATCATCCTTGCCGCCGCTTTCGACGGTCGCCGGTTCGAGGGTGCCGAGATCGATGCCTTGGCTCTGGTAGTATTCGCTGAGTTTGGCCAGCGCGCCATGGATGTAGAGCGGCCTGTCGTAGCCGGCGTCGCGCAACAGCCGCATCACCCGTTGCGCCTTGCCCAGCGCATAGGCGCCGACCAGATGCGAGCGCTCGGGGAACTGCGCTGCCGATTTCAGCAGGCGGGCGATTTCTTCGGTGTCGGGCGGATGGCGAAACACCGGCAGGCCGAAGGTCGCTTCGGTGATGAACACATCGCACGGGATCGGCGCGAATGGCGCGCAGGTTGCGTCCCTCTGCCGCTTGTAGTCGCCGGAAGCGACGATGCGCGTGTCCTGATGCTCGACCAATATCTGCGCCGAGCCCAGCACATGGCCGGCTGGATGGAAGCTGACGCTGATGCCATTGAGTGCAATCGTCTCGCCGAGCTGTGCCGCTTGCGTTGTTCCCGCGAAATCCTCGCCGTAGCGCAGGCCCATAATGTCGAGCGTCTGCCGCGTCGCCAGCACCGAGCGGTGGCCGGAACGCGCATGGTCGGAATGGCCATGCGTGATCAATGCCCGGTCGACCGGCCGGACCGGGTCGATGAAGAAATCGCCCGGCGGGCAATAGAGGCCTTCAGGCCGGGGATGAAGCAGGTCGCTGGCGCGCATGATCTCCAAGATAGGATATAATTCCGCGGCGGGAAGCCTGTTGTAAGTCACTGCTGACTCCCGCATAGAGCACCGCCGGCTCGATCCGCCGGCAGGACCCATCGTCATGAAACCGCTTCAGGCCTCGTCCGGCGACTTGAACGCCGATCGCCGTGCCGATTATGCCGAGATGCTGCACGCGGATGGCGATCACGCGGCGGCGGCGGAATTGCTGCTCGGCGCGCTGGAAATGACACCGCAATGGGCGATGGGCTGGTTTCGCCTCGGCGAGATGCAGCAGGCGGCGGGCGCGGCGGATTTGGCCGTGCAGGCCTGGACGATGTCGCTGCAACTCGATCCATCGGATCGTCAAGGCGCTGCGCTGAACCTGCAATTGATCGGCAAGGCGCCGGCGCCCGACGCGCTCCCCAGCGCCTTCGTCGAGACCTTGTTCGACCACTATGCCGAGAGCTTCGATGAGTCCCTGGTCGGCAGGCTGAGTTACCGCCTGCCTGAAATGCTCGACCAGGCCATTCGAGCGGCAAGGCCGGGACGCTTCCCGCTCGCTCTGGATCTCGGCTGCGGCACCGGCCTGATGGGGCAGATGCTGCGGCCGATCGTCGACCGGCTGGAGGGGTATGACATTTCGGCCAAAATGCTGAGAAAGGCGCGGACCAAGGGCGTCTACGATTTCCTCGACAAGGCCGATCTGCGGGATTTTCCCTATGCCGGTCCGAAAGCCTATCTGGTGACGGTGGCCGATGTTTTCATCTATGTTGGCGCGCTGGACGGCGTGGTGAAGACGATTGCCGGCTTGCTGGCCACGGATGGCCTGTTCGCGTTTTCCGTCGAGACGCTGGCTGGCGATGGCGATTTCGTGCTGCTGCCGTCGCGCCGCTATGCGCATGCGCAACACTATGTGCGCGACGTCCTGGCCGCCAACGGGCTTTCGGTCCTGTCACTGGAACCAACCGTCATCCGGCAGGATCGCGGGGAACATGTCAACGGGTTGGTCGTTGTGGCCAAGGCTCCGAACTCAGCTCAGCAAAAGAGCTGACGACAGCCAGTTCGGCGGCGTCGGCAGCTTTTTGCCGGGCAGCGTGATAGGAATTTTTTCTTGACACCCTGCCCTCAGCTATGGTACATTTTCGCCCATGGTGCTGATTTGCGCCAGTGACCCGCCGCACAGGCGGGTTTTTCGTTTGATGCTCCGTCAGCCACGCGCCGGCGGAGGGGCGGCCTCGCCGCATCGCAAACAATCTTGCTGTGAAAAAGTCCGATTTGCATGCGCGACTGATATTTGCGATCTGGTCGAGTCAGGGCGGGATTCAGGAGGAGCATAGTCGATGCGCTGGAACATGATGATCTTGGCCTCTTGCCTGCTGACCGCCGGCTGTGTCGGCGGCACCTCGATGTCGGAACAGCAGGATGCGAACGTCCAGTCCTCCCTGCAATACGACACCGTGCCGTGCGATCAGTTGCTGGCGCAGCGCAACGGCTTGGCGCAGCAATACAACCTTCCGGCGAAGGCCAAGCCGACATTCTCCAATCCGGCGATGGGCTTCGGCCCGTTCACACCTGACATGCGCTCCAAGGCCAAACGCGATACCGACAAGGCAAGCGGTGAGATCGATGCCATGAACCGGTCGATCGATCGACGCGACTGCGGCCAGCCGGACAAGCAGAAGAAGCTCGCTCTGCCTGGCTAATACCCCGCCTTGCGGTCCACCAGATTGTCCAGCTTTTCACCGCGTTCGAAGGCGTCCATCTGGCGCAGCATGATCGGCGCCAGATGCACCGGGTCGGAGGTCGCTGCCGCGTGCGGCGTCACGAACACTTTTGGATGCCCCCACAGCGGACTGGTCTTCGGCAGCGGTTCGACCTCGAACACGTCGAGGCTCGCCTCCTTCAATGTGCCGTCATCCAGCGCCCGCAAAATGTCGGCATCCTTCTGCAGACGGCCGCGCCCGGCATTGATCAGCACCGAACCGCCGAGGCCGTTGCGTTTCCGCAATTCCTTCAGCACGCCGTAGTTGATAATGCCCTTGGTCTCCGGCGTCAGCGGCAAAAGCACCACCAGGATGTCGGTGGCCTTGAGGAAGGGGATCAGTCCAGCTTCGCCGGAATAGGTCGCGACGCCTTCCATGGCCTTGTCGGTGCGCGACCAGCCATTGACGGCAAAGCCGAGCGACAAAAGCACCGAGGCCGCGGCGCGGCCGAGACTGCCGAGGCCCATGATGCCGACCGAAATGTCACCGGCAGGCCTCTGCTGCGGCTCGTGCCAGATCTTCTTCGGCTGCTGCGACCGGTAGAGCAGGCCTTGGCGGTGATGGTCGAGAACCCGCCAGACGACATATTCGGTCATGTACTGGGTGAGGTTGTCGGCGACGACCTTGACAACAGGCACATCGGGCAGGCCGGGATCGGCGAAGATATGATCGACGCCGGCGCCGATCGAAAAGATGGCGCGCAGATTGGGCAGCGACGACAACAGGTTCGGCTTCTGCTTCCACACCACGGCATAGGTGATCGACGGGTCGCTGGCGCCGTCAGGCTCCAGCACCACCTCGCGCTCGGCCGACAGGAGCTCGCGCCAGCGCTGCGGATGAAAGCCGGTGACGGCAAGCAGGATACGGCCTTTTTCCATTGCGGTCTTTTAGTCCCTCTCTACGCAAATCACTCGCTGACGATGCCGACCGGTGCCGTCTCGATCTTGAAGGCGGCCGAGATCAGCGCCCGAGTATAGTCGGTTTGCGGATTTTCAAAAATCTGCTGGGAAGGACCAGCTTCGACGATCCTGCCATTGCGCATGACGATGACGTCGTTGGCCAGCGCCCGGATGACTTTCAAATCATGGCTGATGAAGAGATAGGCGAGGTCGTGCTTGGCCTGCAGGCTGCGCAGCAGATCGACGACCTGCGCCTGCACGCTCATGTCGAGTGCCGATGTCGGCTCGTCCAGCATGACGAAGCGCGGGTTGAGCACCATGGCGCGTGCGATGGCGACGCGCTGGCGCTGGCCGCCGGAAAACTCGTGCGGATAGCGGTTGCGTGTCGCCGGATCGAGCCCGACCTCCTTCAGCACGGCGGCCACCTTGTCGTCGCGCTCGTCGGGCGACAGCTTCGGCTCGTGGATCTTGAGGCCTTCTTCGATGATCTCTGCGATCGACATGCGCGGGCTGAGCGAGCCGAACGGATCCTGGAAGACGATCTGCAATTCGCGCCTGAGCGGCCGCATGGCGTTGAAAGTCAGCTGGTTGATGTCGCGACCATTGAACTGGATCGTTCCGGTCGACGAGATCATTCTCGCCAGCGCCAGGCCGAGCGTCGTCTTGCCGGAGCCGGATTCGCCGACCACGCCAAGCGTCTGGCCGGCGCGCACGGTGACATCGATGCCGTCGACCGCCTTCACATTGTCGACGGTGCGGCGGAAGAAGCCCTGCTTGATCGGAAACCAGACCTTTATGTCCTTGCCGGTCATGACAGGCTTGGCATCGGCATTGGCGGCCGGCGGCTTGCCTTTTGGCTCGGCCGCCAGCAGATGCCGCGTATAGGCATGCTGCGGATTGGCGAAGATCTCCTTGGTCGGCCCGGTCTCGACGATCTTGCCCTTGGTCATCACGCAGACACGGTCGGCGATCTTGCGCACGATGCCGAGATCATGGGTGATGAACAGCATCGACATGCCCTTGCGGCTCTTCAAGCCGGCCAGCAGTTCGAGGATCTGCGCCTGTACGGTGACGTCGAGCGCCGTCGTCGGCTCGTCGGCGATCAGAAGTTCGGGCTCGTTGGCCAGCGCCATGGCGATCATCACGCGCTGACGCTGGCCGCCGGACAACTGGTGTGGATAGGCATCGAGGCGCTTATGCGGATCGCGGATGCCGACCTCGTTGAGCAAGGCCAGTGTTCGTTCCTTGGCCGGGCGGTCGGCCATGCCCTGATGCAGCTTCAGGATCTCGACGATCTGCTGCTCGATCGTGTGCAGCGGATTGAGCGAAGTCATCGGCTCCTGGAAGATCATGGTGATCTTGTTGCCGCGCACCTGCCGCAGCTGCTTCTCGTTCATGGCCAGCAGGTCGGCGCCCTGGAACACGATCTTTCCCGAGGGGTGGCTGGCGCTTGGAT
>NZ_RZTF01001050.1:0-261 GCF_004023175.1 Mesorhizobium sp. M7A.F.Ca.MR.362.00.0.0 | reverse complement strand
ATCAAGCTTAGTAGGCTCTTCATATTTAAGCATGTTGAATGCTGCTTCATAACCTTGATCCAAGTAGCTCTTCTTCAAGACTTCTTGGCCCTTTTGATAGCCCTCTTCGTATGCTTTTACATACATATCATCTACATCCTTAGGAGTATTACCCTCATCTTTTTTTCCATCTTGATAGCCTTTATCGGAATATTCCTTTCTTGTTTCTTCCACTCTTTTTTTAACACCCTTGTTAAATGCGTCTTCGAATGATTTTTTTAC
>NZ_RZTF01001049.1:0-261 GCF_004023175.1 Mesorhizobium sp. M7A.F.Ca.MR.362.00.0.0 | reverse complement strand
GGATTAAAGACCAATCAAGATTATCGAACGTCAGAGCAAATTATCATCCGCCGCTGTGAGGTTCGGCGGTCGAGGAGAAATAACATTTCCATTACCGGATGTGACATGGTCACGGTGGAGGAATGCTTGATTGAAGATGCCGGAACGGGGAATGGAACAGCGCCGAAATTCGGAATTGACATTGAAGGATATGGCGAAGGTGATGTTGATTATGAGGAACCGATTAATGTATCAATTCGCAATAACCACTTTGTTGGAAAC
>NZ_RZTF01001048.1:0-261 GCF_004023175.1 Mesorhizobium sp. M7A.F.Ca.MR.362.00.0.0 | reverse complement strand
CTCCTAAGGCAGCTTTTAACGCCTCTCCAACAGAACTGACACCAATTAGTTCAATCCCCTTGGGAGCACTAAGACCTGATAGGTTATTAGCAGGCAATATAACGCGCTCAAATCCTAATTTAGCCGCTTCTTGTACTCGTTGTTCGATTCTGGATACTCTTCCCACTTCCCCAGTCAGACCTACTTCTCCAATAATGCAGTCTGTCGCCCTTGTGGTCTTATCTCTGAAGCTGGAAGCAATACTAACAGCTATAGCAAGAT
>NZ_RZTF01001047.1:0-262 GCF_004023175.1 Mesorhizobium sp. M7A.F.Ca.MR.362.00.0.0 | reverse complement strand
ATTTACAACTGTGGCTGTTGCTTGAAAATATAAACAGAAATATTTGAGTAATTTACAGGATACCAAAATTTTTGGTATTGGTTTGCCAGAAGGATTGGTACATGAGTTTATTGCAGAAGAAGAAACTGAAACTAAACCGGAAGAAAACCAATATGTACTAGAAAAGAAGCTTTTAAATAAGAATTTGATGTCAAAAGCAGATTGTAAGATGTTGGGCTATGAAATCCTTGGATTCGAAAGTGGGAAATTTCAAACCTATTTG
>NZ_RZTF01001046.1:0-262 GCF_004023175.1 Mesorhizobium sp. M7A.F.Ca.MR.362.00.0.0 | reverse complement strand
CGTTTGTAATAATCCCAAAGTCCAATTCGGAAGTTATCTTCATCAACGCCAAATTTAAGAATATGATTGGCAAATGTAAATAGCACATCCTCGTCATTTAAAGAGTCTGCTTTTCCATCCCCATTGCCATCGACACCAAGTCCTCCGAAAAAAGCAATGCTTTTAGGATTTGTATCATCACTGTCTGGATTTATGATGCCAGCCCATGTTTCTTTTGGGAAATAGATGCCGGTCAAGCCGGTCGCTTTAGGAAGATCCCTAC
>NZ_RZTF01001045.1:0-262 GCF_004023175.1 Mesorhizobium sp. M7A.F.Ca.MR.362.00.0.0 | reverse complement strand
AGCCTGTGTTGCCCGTCTGAACGGCCCCCCAAGACCTGTCGCTCAGCATCACCACCCAGGAGGACGAACTATGCCCGCCGAAAAACGACAGTTGAACCTCAACCTTTTCATCTATCCTGGCGGCCATCATGAAGCCGGCTGGCGCTACAAGGATTCCGCCCCTGAGAGAGTGCTGGATATCGCCTATTATCAGGAACTGGCGAAAAAGGCCGAGGCGAGCAAATTCGACGCGCTGTTCTTTGCCGATGGGCCCGCGCTTGCC
>NZ_RZTF01001044.1:0-263 GCF_004023175.1 Mesorhizobium sp. M7A.F.Ca.MR.362.00.0.0 | reverse complement strand
CCAAAGAGAGACTGCATAAGAGCAAAGTAAAAAACACTAAAAATAAACAGCAGGTAAATGAAGCGGAAATAGATTTTCAAATGGACACTAAGCCTACTATGTGGGAAATCATTTCTCCTGATGGCTTTAAAATAAATGCAGAAGATTATGGAATTATAAAAACTTCTCTGGGTACTCAAACTTATTTTAGACCGGTCTATATCCCTAGAGACGGTTATCCTCGTAAAATGCAAACAAACTGGTTAAACAATCTTGCTTCTAGT
>NZ_RZTF01001043.1:0-264 GCF_004023175.1 Mesorhizobium sp. M7A.F.Ca.MR.362.00.0.0 | reverse complement strand
GTGTACATGCTCAGGCTTGCCTTTCGCTTCACGTCTGAAACGAATATTCGCACGTCTCGCCTGGAACGCTTCGAAGTTGCTGCAAGAAGAAATTTCTCGATATGTGTCTTGGCTCGGAATCCAAACTTCGATATCGTATTTTTTCGCAGCCGTAAAGCCTAAGTCACCCGTACACATGCTCATGACACGGTATGGAAGCCCAAGCAGCTGAAGAACCCGTTCTGCTTGGTTTGTAAGCTTCTCTAATTCTTCATAAGAATCTTC
>NZ_RZTF01001042.1:0-264 GCF_004023175.1 Mesorhizobium sp. M7A.F.Ca.MR.362.00.0.0 | reverse complement strand
CAGTATCATCTGATTCAAATTCATACTCTCCCGGCTTAACATAGATGCCGCGCTTTGCTTGCCAATCATTGATCGAAATAGATTCCAAAAGCACATAATTCGATAAATGTTGAATAAAACGCTGAACCCTTTGTAATGTCAAAATCTTTCCCTCCTAATCTATCACTCTTACTTCTTCCAATTTCTTAGGAAATAATCAGCATTAGCTTTTAACCTATTCTTCGTGTCTTCTGAAACATTTTTCATTTCTTTATCGTTTAATTC
>NZ_RZTF01001041.1:0-264 GCF_004023175.1 Mesorhizobium sp. M7A.F.Ca.MR.362.00.0.0 | reverse complement strand
GTCATATCCCTTATGTAAGCTTTCTAGCTTCAATGGCTTACTACTACAAAGTAAATAATTTAGATGCTGGTGAAGTAGGGGAAATCGAAATAGATAAAATGCAAATGATGTTACCAATCTGGTTATTAAAGAAAGAAGATAAATTCTCTACTGCTCAAAATAAAATGGCTAACCGCTTCATTAAAGAGCATAAAGTAAGCTTAATGACAGCTGGACAAGAGCTTGATTTAACAATCAAAGTAAATGCTGCGAAATGTCATATTG
>NZ_RZTF01000103.1:10815-17464 GCF_004023175.1 Mesorhizobium sp. M7A.F.Ca.MR.362.00.0.0 | reverse complement strand
CACCGCCTCGACCTCGCCGTACCGGATTTTCAGGGCTTCGACGCTCAGCATGACATCACGGCGCGGGAACGTCGGCAGCGTCGGGGATCAGGGTCTGGACATGCTTGCCCTCGCCGCCCTCGTAGCGCATCAGCGCCACTGGCCGCAGCGGCATGCGATCGGTGCCGGCATAGGTGATCTTGCCGGTGATGCCTTCGAAATCCTTGAGGCCGGCGATGGCGTCGCGGATCGCTTTCGGGTCGTCGGAGCCGGCCGTCTTGACCGCTTGGTCGAGGATCAGGCCGATCTCATAGCCATTGACTTCATAGGTCGATTCCGGTGCGTGGCCGGCATATTTGGTGAAGGCGGCGTTGAAGGCCTCGAGCTTGCTGCCCGGCTCGGCATAGCCGGCCGCGGTGTAGACGACGCCGTCGACCAATTTGCCGAGCGCCTTGATGGTCGGCGTGCCGATGGCATCGGCGCCATAGACCGGGATGGTGACGCCGGCGCCACGCAATTGCTGGATGAAGGCGGGGAAATCCGGCTCATAGGCCGCCGTCATGATCAGGTCGGGCTTGTCGGCCAGGCCCTTGATGTTGGTGATCTCGGCGGAAAAATCGGGCTGGCCCATGCTGAACGTGCCGCGGCCGACAATGGCGCCGCCCTTCTTCTCGAACACCTTGCCGAAATATTCCGGCAGATTGGCGGTGTAGGTGGAGTCCGGCGAAGTCAGCAGGAACACCTTCTTTTTGCCTTCGGAGACGGCGAAGTCGGCGACCGCCGTCGCCTGCACATTGTCGGCCGGATAGGTGCCGAACATGACGTCGCCGACCGCGCCGGTGAGCACCGGGGCGGAGCCGCACAGCGTCAGGGTCGGAATGCCAAGCGGCTGGGTCAGCTGGCCGGCGGAAATCGAGGGATCGGCATCGCACGGCGTGATCATGATCTTGGCGCCGGCGTCGATCAACTCCTGGGCGACGGTGGCGGTCTGCGCGGTGTCGGAGCGGGTGTCCTTGATCAAAAGCTTGACGGTGTATTTGGCGCCGAGGCCACCCTTGGCGTTGAGCTCGTCAAGCGACATCCGCAAGCCGGCAAGTGCCGGCTGGTCGTAGGGAGCGAGGCCGCCGGTCTGCGCGGTCGCGGCACCGATGATGATCTCCTCGGCGCTGGCCGTCGAAATGGCGGCGATGCCGAACACGGCTGCGCACAAAGCGGCGCGATGGAGACGATAGAGGCTTGGCATGTCGGTTCTCCTTCTGGATTTTTATCGTTGGTCGTTGCGGTCTATGCGGTCTGGTTTTCAGGCGTTGCGGTCTTGGCCCGCGCCGTGCGGCTGCCGAGATAGGCTGCGATCACGGCAGGGTTCTTCTGAACGTCGCCCGGCGTGCCGTCGGCGATGACGCGGCCATGATCGATGACGACGATGCGTTCGCACAAATTCATCACCAGCCGCATGTCGTGTTCGATCAGCACAATGCCGATGCGGCGCTCGGTGCGGACTGTCGAGAGGATCGAAACCAGTTCGGCGGTCTCGACGGCGTTCATGCCGGCGGCCGGTTCGTCGAGCAGCAGGAAGCGCGGCTTCAACGCCAGGGCGCGCGCCACTTCGAGCCGGCGGCGCTGGCCGTAGGCGAGCCTGGCGGCCGGCTGATCGGCAAATCTCTCCAGCCCCATGCGCGCGAGCTCGCTCATGGCCGCCGCCTCGGCATGGCCAAGATCCGGCTCCACCTGGCGTGCGGCGACGACGACATTTTCGAGCACGGTCATGTGCGGGAAAACGCGGATGTTCTGGAAGGTGCGGGCAACGCCGGAGCGGGCGAAGCGGAAGGCCGAAGCCTGCCGGACCACGCCACCCACCGACACGGTGCCGGCACTTGGCTTGATATCACCGGCCAGCATGTTGAGCAGCGTCGTCTTGCCGGCGCCATTGGGGCCGATGATGCCGGTGATGCTGTCGGTCTCGAAATCCAGGCTGACGTCGTCGACGGCGACGACGCCGGCATAGCGGCGCGACAGATGGACGGCGGTGAGCCGGTCACTCTCGACATGCCGCGGTGGCGCCGTTGAAGCCATCACGGCCTGGCGTCCGGGCCGGCGCAGCAGGTTCAGTTCACGCTCGCCGAACAGACCGGTCGGGCGCCGCCAGATAACCAGGATCATGGCGATGGCAAGCACGCCCTGGGTCAGGCCGAACAGGACGGGCAGATGCAGGCCGAGCACCTCGCCGCCGCCTTCGAAGCGGCGCACCACTTCGACCAAAACGATGGTGACGATGACGCCGGCGAAAGCGCCGAGCGACGAGGTCATGCCGCCGACGATCAGCATGGCGAGCATGGTGAAGCCGAGGTCGAAATAGAAATCGCGTGGCGAGAACGCACCCAGAAACTGCGCCATCATGGCGCCGGCGGCCATGGCGGCGACGACACCCGCCACCCAGGCGGCCAGACGCGCCGTGCGCTGGTCGACGCCGACGGCGGCGGCACCGCGCTCGTCATTGGCGGCGGCGCGGGCGGCAAGGCCGAAGGAGGTTTCGCGAAACAGCCTCGCCGCCACCAGCGCCATCGAAGCGACAGCGGCAGCCGTCCACAGCCCGACCTCGCGCGGCACGCCATAGAATGGCTGACTGCCGCGCGTGATCTCGCGCCCGGCCACCAGCAGCGTGTAGACGATGATCAGCATGGCAAGCGTTGCGATCGAAGCGCTCGATCCGGAAAGCCTGAGCAGCGGCGTGCCGGTCAACAGGCCGACGATGACCGCGAGCGCAAGGACGACGGCCAGCGCCGCGAAGAAGGAGAGTTGATACCCGGCGAGGAATTGCGGCAGGTCGCGCAGCGCCGTTCGTTGCAATGCGGTCGGCATGGTGAGGATGCCGGTGGCGTAGGCGCCAAGGCCGACAAAGGCGGCCTGACCGAACGAGACGATGCCGCTGTTGCCAGAGAATATCTGCAGGCCAAGCACCGCCGTCAGCATGATCGCGGCATAGGTGACCACACGTTGCATGGCGGCGCTGCCAAAGATGAAGGCGGCAAGCGCCACCAGCAGCAGCACCGCGACCATGCACAGGGCATCGGCAGTGGCGTTGCGAAACGCGGCCGGCATGAAGCCACTGGGCTTGCTCTCGCTCATCGTCACCGACGCCATTACGCGGCCCTGAAGCGATCGGGTGAAAACGGCGCCAGGATCGGTTGCGCGCCTTCGGTGACCAGCCTGGCCACCGCCTCGCCGACTGCCGGCCCGGTCTTGAAGCCGTGGCCGGAGGATCCCGCCGAAACGACCAGCCCTTCGACGTCAGGCATGGCGCCGATGACCGGCAGATCGTCGGGGCTCATGTCGTAGAGTCCGGCATAGCCGGGCCGGATGCCAAGCTCGGCCATGGCAGGGACTCTGCCAGCGAAGGTCTCCAGAATCTCGACCGATTCCTGCTCCTCGACACCTTCCATGTAATCATCAGGATTTTCGACCAAACGCGGGCGGCCCGCATGTTCGTGGCGCAGGCCGGTGCCGCCACCAGCCCAGGTGCCGGCCAGGATGACGCCGTCATTGTCAGGCCGTGCATAGTTGCAGGAAATGTCGTCGCACCAGGCGAAAGGCATGACCTGCCTTGCCTTGCCGGCTGCGTCGAGGACGGCCATCGGATGGCGCTCGACATGCAGCGGCAGATCGAGGCCGACCGTCGCCAGCAGGCGGCGCGTCCACGGCCCGGCGGCCAGGACGACGGTACCGGCTTCCAGCACCGTTCCATCGGTCAAGGTGACGCCGGTGATGCGGTCGCCCTGCCGTTGAAGGCTCTCGACCAGCGTGTTCTGCATGATCCTGGCACCGTTGGCGCGGGCGGCACGGGCGATGGCGTTGGTGGCGCCGAAGGCATCGGCGTAGCCATATTCCGGCTCCCACAGCGCCATTGCGACATTGTCCAGGGCAAAGCCGGGTGCCGCGTCGGCAAAGGCCTGCGGCGACAATGTCTCGATGCGCGCGCCCTCGCCGCGGATGCGTTCGGCCGCCGCCGTCCAACTCACCTTGTTGTCGTTGCCGCAGACCCACATCATGCCGATTTCGGTGACGAAAGAGCCTTCGCCCGCGATTTCCGGCAGCGACACCAGGATCTCGCGGCCACGTATGGAAAGCTGCGACAATTCCGGCATCAGGTAGAAGGCGTGCAGCAGCGCCGACGATTTTCCCGACGGGCCGCCGGCGGGATGGGTCTGCTCGACCAATGTGACCTTCACACCGGCCTTGGCCAGATGATAGGCGGCGCTCGATCCGACAATGCCGGCACCGACGACGATGACGTCGCTTCCGTTTCGCATGGCTGTTCCCCACAGTCTCTTGGCTGCTTTCCGACAAGGTAGGGCCAGCGATCACGCAATGTCAACATCTCTTCATTGTTGACCAAGATTTAAATCTCTGTAATAAACTCGACAAAACAAGAGAACACGGATTTCGGGGAGGCCCATGGCGATACGCGATGTTCTGATGCGCGGGGATCTTGCGCTGACGCCGTCGGAAGAAAAGATCGTCCGACTGCTGTTGACGGACTATCCGACCTCCGGCCTCGGCACCGCCTCATCGCTCGCCCGGCGCGCTGGCGTCAGCGATCCGACCGTGGTGAGACTGGTCGTCAAGCTCGGCTATGAAGGGTTTCCGGATTTCCAGGCGAAGCTTCTGGCCGAAGTCGAGGCAAGACTGCACTCGCCGCTGCTGATGATGGAGGCCAAGCGGCAGAGCGGCTCCAACGACAGCGCCGTGCTGGCCTATCTCGACAGCGTCACCACGGCCTTGCAGAAAGCCACCGCCGCGACACCCATCCAGACATACGAGCGGGCGGCCCGCCTGCTGATGGAGGTCAAGGGCGAGGTCGTGCTGGTTGGCGGCCGGTTCAGCCGTCACATCGCCGGCATGCTGGCCGGCTATCTCGTGCAGTTTCGCTCCGGGGTTCGCGATCTCGGCGTGCTTTCTCCACAGACTTTCGACACGCTCGCCGACCTCGACCGGCGCGACGTGCTCGTCGTGTTCGACTACCGCCGCTACCAGCTCGACGTCATGGCCTATGCGAGCCAAGCGGCGGCGCTCGATGTGCGCATCGTCCTGTTCACCGACCAATGGCTGTCGCCGATATCAGACCTCGCCGAAGTCACCATCGTCAGCCCGCTCGAAGTCGCCTCGCCCTATGACACGCTGGCGCCGGCGATCGCCCAGATGGAGGCGCTGGTCGCCCATATCGTTTCGACGCTGGGCGACGACGCGCGCGCCCGCATTGAGCGGCTCGAAAGGGTGCGACATGCCAATGCCGTGACACTCGACAGCGACCCGCAAGAGAACGGCGCGCGCAAGATACCCGGACCCCGCAAGACGCCGGGACCTAAATCAGCAAAGCAGGACGACAAAGCATGACCCAGGCCCTACCCAAACGAGACGAAGCCTTCCGTGCCGGCGAAACGGCCCTGCTGCTCGTCGACATGCAGCGCATCTGGCTGGAGCCGGGCGCAGATCCGTCGCATCCGGAGCGTGGGCCGGATCATTATTTCTACCGGCAGACATCGTCACAGACGATCCCCAACCAGGAGCGCCTGCTGGCCGCTGCACGGGCCAATGGCGTCGAGGTGCTGCACACCATCATCCAGAGCCTGACCGAAGACGGCCGTGACCGCTCGCTCGACCACAAGCTGACGCCGATCCATGTCGCGCCCAGCCTCCCGGAGGGTCTGCCGGTGCCGGCGCTGGCGCCGGTTGGCGACGAGATCATGCTGCCGAAGACGTCGTCGGGCATCTTCAATTCGACCAATGTCGACTATCTCCTCAAGAATCTCGGCATCCGCTATCTCGTCGTGGTCGGCGTGCTGACCGATCAATGCGTCGACATGACGGTGCGCGACGGCGCCGACCGCGGCTATCTTGTCACCTGCGTATCGGATGCCTGCGCCACCATTACGCAGGAACGCCACGACATCGCGCTCAAGGCCTTCGGCGGCTACTGCTGGGTGGCCGATACCGACACGGTCGTCGGCCGCTTCAACGCTTTGGGAAAACCGGCATGACATCGACTGTCGAGCCTCTGGTTGCCGTCGTCACCACGGATCTCTCCGCCGTCACGCGGGGCCGCTTCGTTGCCGAAAGCAAGTTGCAGAAGACCGCCACGACCGGCGTCGGTTGGCTGCAGGCCAATCTGTCGCTGACGCCGTTCAACTCGATCGTCGATCCCAACCCCTGGGGCTCGTCGGGCGACCTACGGCTGATCCCCGATCTCAAGGCGCGCTTTCGCACGACACGTACCGGATCGGCGACGCCGTTCGACATGGTCGCCGGCGACATCGTCGAGCTCGATGGCAGCCCATGGCTCGGCTGCACCCGCACGATGCTGAAAGAGGCGTTGGCCGATTTGAAAGCCGCAACCGGCCTGTCGGTCATCGCCGCCTTCGAGCATGAATTCAATGTCGACGACGGCGGCTTCGCGCCGGCGCATTCGATGTCTTTCGCCGCATTGCGCCGCACGGACCCCTTCGCGCCCAACCTGATGGCGGCGCTGGAGGAGGCCGGCGTTGCACCCGAAGTGGTCATCGCCGAATTCGGCGACGAGCAGTTCGAGGTGACACACGAGCCGGCGGACGCGCTGACGGCGGCGGACCGCGCCGTCGCCATCCGCGAAATCACGCGCGAATTGGCGCGCAATGCC
>NZ_RZTF01000103.1:0-10806 GCF_004023175.1 Mesorhizobium sp. M7A.F.Ca.MR.362.00.0.0 | reverse complement strand
GCGTGCGAGCTTCGCGCCCAAAACCGCGCCAACTGCCGTCGGCAACGGCGTCCACATCCATTTCAGCTTTGTCGACGAGGCCGGCAAGCCGGTGACATACGATCCAACGCAGCCCGGAGGTCTTTCCGCCAAAGCCGGCGCCTTCTGTGCCGGCGTGCTGCGCCATCTGCCTGGAATGACCGCGATGACGGCGTCGAGCGTGTCGTCCTTCTACCGGCTGAAGCCGCACAGCTGGAGTTCGTCCTATACCTGGCTCGCCGACCGCGACCGCGAGGCGTCGCTGCGCATCTGCCCGACTGTGACGATCGGCGGACGCGATCCGGCGCGGCAGTACAATATCGAGTACCGGGCGGCGGACGCCACCGGCAATCCCTATCTGTCGCTGGCGGCGATCATCCGCGCCGGGCTGGAAGGGCTGAAGGCGGGCCTGCCGTCGCCGCCTTTGGTCACCGGCGACCCGACACTGATGAGCGAGGCTGAGCGAGCGAGTCTCGGTCTGGTGCGCCTGCCCGAAACCCTGCCCGCGGCATTGGACGCGTTGCTGGCCGACGGCACCGTGACGGGATGGTTCGCGCCTGTCTTCATCGAAACCTTCGTCGGCCTCAAGCGACATGAAGCCGAGCGTCTTGCCGGTCTCGATCCGGCCTCCATCTGCGATCTCTACCGGACGCTCTATTGATGACCGCACAGGCCGGAAAAGATTGGCCCGAGGCCGTCGAGGTCCTCAACGAGCACGGCCGCTCCGATATCGTGCTGTTGTGTGAGCATGCGTCCAACCACATGCCGGCCGAGTATCGGCAGCTCGGCCTCGATGCCGGCCATCTGCAGCGCCACATCGCCTGGGATATCGGCGCCGCCGAAGTGACCCGCCTGCTGTCGTCGAAGCTCGATGCACCGGCCTTCCTCAGCGGTTACTCGCGGCTGCTGATCGACCTCAACCGGCCACTGGGCACGCCAGGCAGCATTCCGGTGCTGTCGGAAGACACCGACATTCCCGGCAATGTCGGCATCGATTCGGCGGAGCGGATCCGGCGCGCCGAGATCATCTTTTCGCCGTTTCATGACCGGGTGACCGCCCATCTCGATGGCCGGGCACAGGCAGGCCGGCAGACACGGATCGTGACGATCCATTCCTTCACGCCGGTTTTCCTCGGTGTCAGCAGGCCCTGGCATGCCGGCGTGCTGCATGACCATGCAAGCGGTCTCGCCGAAGCGATCCTTTCGGGCCTGCGCACCGACGCGGCGCTCAATGTCGCGGCCAACGTGCCCTATGTGATCAGCCGCGACGCCGACTACGCCGTGCCCATCCATGGCGACGATCGCGGCATCGCCGCCGTCCTCGTCGAGATCCGGCAGGATCTTTTGTCGACACGGTCCGGCATCGAGAAATGGGCGGACCGGCTGGCGGCGGCACTGCCGGCAATCGAGACGGAAACCGTGCCGTGAGCAATCTCAGCCTGCGCGAACGTGATGCCGCGGCCATCGCCCAGATCGGCAAGCTGCGTTTCTCGCCGCTCAGCGTCATCGGCGGCCGGGGCAACCGGCTGATCGAGGAAGGCGGCCGCTCCTTGCTCGACCTGTCGGGATCGGCCGGTCCGGCGGTGCTCGGCTACGGCCATCCGGCAATCGTCGAAGCGGTCGAGACGTCGATCCGCGACATGGCGGGCGCCAGCCTGCTGCTCTACCCGAACGAGCCGGCCGTGTCGCTGGCGGAGCGGCTGCTGGCGATTACGCCCGGAGAAGGCGAACGGCGCGTCTGGTTCGGCCATTCCGGGTCGGACGCCAACGACTGCGCGGTGCGCGTGCTGCAGGCAGCCACCGGCCGCTCGCGCTTCATCTCGTTCATCGGTTCCTATCACGGCAATCTCTCCGGCTCGATGGGCATCAGCGGCCATACCGCCATGACCCACACGCTGCCCCGGCCGGGCGTGCTTCTGCTGCCCTATCCCGATCCGTACCGCCCGAATTTCAGCAGCGAGGACGTGCTTGCCCTGCTCGACTACCAGTTCGAGACCACCTGCCCGCCGCATCAGGTCGCGGCGGTGTTCGTCGAGCCGTTGATGTCGGATGGCGGGCTGATCGTGCCGCCGCCCGGCTTTCTCAAGGCATTGCAGGAGCGTTGCCGCAGGCACGGCATCAAGATTGTCCTCGACGAGGTCAAGGTCGGGCTCGCTCGCAGCGGCATGATGCACTGCTTCCAGCATGAAGGACTGACGCCCGACCTAGTCGTCTTTGGCAAAGGCATCGGCGGTGGCTTGCCGCTGTCGGCCGTGATCGGCCCTAAGGAGATCATGGACCATGCGCCGGCCTTCGCGCTGCAGACAACCGCGGGCAATCCGGTGGCGACATCGGCCGGCAACGCGGTGCTGAAGACGATCGAGGCGGATGGCCTGGTCGAGCGCTCGGCGCGGATCGGCATGCTGTTTTCCAGCGCATTGCGAGCCCTTGCCGCCAGACACGAGATCATCGGCGACGTGCGCGGGCGCGGCCTTGCCATCGGCGTCGACCTAGTCAAGGACCGCACGACACGCGAGCCGGTTGCGGCGGCGACCACGGCCAAGATCATCTATCGCGGCTATGAGCTGGGTGCGGCCTTCACCTATGTCGGGTTGAAGGCCAATGTGCTGGAGTTCATGCCACCGCTGACGCTGACGGAAGACGAGATGACCGAGGGCGTCGCGATCGTCGACCAGGCAATCGCTGACGTGAATGCCGGCAAGGTCTCGGATGCGGACGTCGCCTCCTTCATGATGTGGTGAACAAAAAAGGCGCCGCGCCGGGCTGCGACAGCGATTGTCTCGGCAGCCCCGGCTCATCGTTGTGCAACAATTATTCCGCGATACGCACGATCAGCTTGCCGAAATTCCTGCCTTCGAGAAGGCCGAGAAAGGCCTGAGGCGCATTTTCGATGCCGTCCACGATATCTTCCCTGTAGCGGACGCGGCCGGACGCTATCCATTCGGCCATCTCGCGATAGAAGGCCGGGCGCTGGTTGACAAATTCGCGCTGGATAAAACCTCTTATCGTCAGGCTGCGGTGCAGCACTTGCTGCATCAATGTCGGCAACCGGTCGGTGCCGGCATCCGCGATGACGTTGTATTGCGCGATCAGCCCGCAGACCGGCACACGCGCAAATTCGTTCAGCAGCGGAAACACCGCGTCCCAGACAGGACCGCCGACATTCTCGAAATAGATGTCGATGCCGCCGGGGCAAGCTGCCTTCAACTGCTCTGCAAAATCGTCGGCCCGGTGATCGACGACCGCGTCAAAGCCCAGCTCGTCTCGCACGAAAGCACATTTATCGGCACCGCCGGCGATGCCGACGGCACGCGCCCCCTTGATGCGCGCGATCTGGCCGACGGCCGACCCGACCGCACCGCTGGCGGCCGCGACGACGACCGTCTCGCCAGGCTTCGGCTGCCCGATGGTGAGCAGACCGGCATAGGCCGTGAAGCCCGGCATGCCGAGCACGCCGAGCGCGGTTGTTATGGGTGCAGCCGCGGGATCGAGCTTGCGCAGCCCGACACCGTCGGACAGGGCGAAACTCTGCCATCCGGAGTGGGACAGGACGATGTCGCCTTCAGCAAATTCCGGATGGCGAGACATCATCACGCGCGCGACGGTGCCGCCCTCCATTACACCGTCGACATCGACCGGCCTGGCATAGGACTTGGTGGCGTTCATACGACCGCGCATATAGGGATCGAGCGACAGATAAAGGATCTGCAACAGCAGTTCGCCCTCTCCCGGCTGGTCAAGGTCAACCGTCTCGATGCGAAAATCATCCGGCTTCGGCCGGCCTTGCGGTCGCGCCGCGAGCACGATGCGGGTGTTGGACTGGATTGACATGGAGACCTCTCCGCGAAGGGCGTTCTATTCGAAAAACTGGTTGGAGGGCCGCTTCAAGCCGAGATTCTCGCGCAGTGTCGACCCCTCATATTGCCGCCTGAAGATGCCTCGCCGTTGCAATTCCGGCACCACTTTCTCGGCAAAATCATCCAGCCCTGCCGGCAGGTAGGGAAACATGATGTTGAACCCGTCAGAGCCCTCGGCAACCAGCCATTCCTCCATCTCGTCGGCGATTGTTTCAGGCGTGCCGACAAAAGCAAGGCCGGAATAGCCGCCCAGCCTTTGCGCAAGCTGCCTGACGGTCAGGTTCTCCTCGTGTGCCAGTTCGATGACGCGCTCGCGGCCACTCCTGCTCGCATTGGTCTCGGGGATTTCGGGCAAGGGCGCGTCGGGGTCAAAACCGGACGCATCGTGTCCGATCGCGATCGACAGCGAGGCGATGCCGCTCTCATAGTAGACGAGGCTGTCGAGCTTCGCCCGCCTTGCCTGTGCGTCCTCGACGCTGTCGCCGACAACGACAAAGGCGCCGGGCAGGATCTTGATGTCGTCACGCGAGCGGCCGAGTTTCTCCGCACGGCCTTTGACGTCGGCAAAGAAACGCTGTCCCGCCGCGAGATCCGCATGGGCGGCGAAAATGACCTCCGCTGTCTCCGCCGCCAGTTGGCGTCCTGCCTCCGACGCGCCGGCCTGGACGATGACCGGCCAACCCTGGATTGGCCGGGCGATGTTGAGCGGCCCACGCACCGAGAGATGTTCGCCCTTGTGGTCGAGCACATGCAGCCTGGCCGGATCGAAATAGAACCCGCTTTCGGCGTCGCGGATGAAGGCATCGTCGGCAAAGCTGTCCACAGGCCGGTGACGACATCGTAGAATTCCCGCGCCCGCCGGTAGCGCTCATCATGCTCGACATGCTCGTCGAGGCCGAAGTTCAGCGCCGCGTCAGGGTTGGACGTGGTGACGATGTTCCAGCCGGCGCGTCCACCGCTGATATGGTCCAGCGAGGCGAAGCGGCGAGCAACATGATAGGGCGCGTCGAACGTCGTCGATGCGGTGGCGACCAGCCCGATATGGTCAGTGACGGCGGCGAGCGCCGACAAAAGCGTGAACGGCTCGAACGAGGTGACCGTGTGGCTGCGCCGCAACGCCTCGATCGGCATGTTGAGAACGGCCAGATGGTCGGCCATGAAGAAGGCGTCGAACTTCGCCGCCTCCAGGGTCTGGGCGAAGCGCTTCAGATGCGCGAAATTGAAATTGGCGTCGGGATAGGCACCCGGATAGCGCCAGGCGCCGGTGTGCAGGCTGACGGGGCGCATGAAGGCGCCGAGGCGCAATTGTTTTCGTGTCATGAAAGATGTTCCGGCCGATCGATACAGTCGAGCACAGTGCTCGAATCCTTCTCAGGATCGGACGGTCAGCCCAGCTCGGGAAGGTATTCTGTTCCGCTGCGCCGGGCTTTTGCAGCATTTCAGTTTTGCGCCTGATACCCCAGGACAAAAAAATGGCCGAGCTCGAATACGGCCCGGCCAAAAAGAAGGTCAAAACCTTCAGAGGGGAACACCGTTCGGCGAAATGGGAGGAAACCGCCGAACGATTTTACCTTTTTGAGCTTATTTCCACGCCTTGGCGACGAATGGCATTCCAAAAAACATGCCAAACGGCAAAAATTCGTGCCAGGCGACCGTCACGAACCCACCGTTCCAGTCTCCAGAAGATCGGCATAGTGGCGGCGTGCCACGTCGGGATGGGAACGCAGCCGGCTTTTGAGCACATTGATTCCGACGTCGCGGAACAACGGGTTGTCGGGATCGCTTGCCGGTCCGCGCGCCTGCGCCGCCAGTTCCTCGGAAAGGCCGAGAAGCGGGATGGTCGCATCGAGCCGCGCGCTGAAGAAGAAGGGAACGGAAATCCGTTCGACGCCGGCAGGCGGCGTCACGACTCGGTGCACGGTGGCCCGCAGATATCCATTCGATGCGAGTTCGAGCAGTTCGCCGATGTTAACGACCAGCGTTCCGGGCAGCGGATCCACATTCACCCAGCTTCCGTCATATTCGACCTGCAGCCCCTTGTTGTCGTCCTGCAGCAGCAGGGTCAGGAAGCCGCCATCCTTGTGCGCGCCGACGCCCTGGTCGCCTTCGGTCGCGTCACGGCCGGGATAACGGACGATCTTCATGCGATGGTTGGGCGAGTCCCGGTAGATCGCGTCGAAGGCGTCCTCGGGCTGATCGAGCGATAGCGCGAAGGCTTTCAACAGCCGAATCGCCACCGCGGTCGCCTTGGCCTGCCATGCAAGCAGTGCCGGCTTGAGCTCCGGCAATGCCGACGGCCATTGGTTGGGTCCTTGCAACCTTGTCCACGGTGCAATTCCAGGTCCCTGCGCTATGGGCTGGCGCTCGACGCCGATGTCGAGTTGCTCACGCCAATCGGCCGCGCCCTTGGTCAGTTCGCCACCAGCGCGGGTGTAGCCGCGGAACTGCTGGGATTTGACCATTTCGATCGCCAGCTTGTCGGCCTGAGGCAGCGCGAAGAACCGGCGTGAGGCATCGAGCACGTCGTCGATCTCCGAGGTCGAAATTCCGTGGCCGCTGAGGTAGAAGAAGCCGACGTCCCGCGCCGCCGTGCGCAGGTCCAGGAGAAAGGTACGATATTCAGACGCACCTTGTTCGAGACGGCTCAGATCGAGCACCGGCACAATTCTGGGCATGGTCAGGTTCCTTCTTTTCTCTGCCTTGGCTTAGGAGAAGTAGAAGCGACCACCGGCAAGAGCTTCGAGAATGAATGCATCTCAAAGTGACACGCAAGGCGTGCCGATCAAAGCAACAAGAAGTCCAATCTGGCCCGAATGGAAGAACGTCAGCGCTGCATATTGTGAACTGCCGGCAAATAATTTCCCGACACGTGCTTTACCCGCCATGCCTCTCGTAGGCCGCACTTTCCAGTGCGACATCGTATAAGTCACAGCGGAAGCGCAACCGCGCGTGATCGCCTGTAAATCCGCCAGCCGACCGGCCGGAGCGCATTCAAGCCAGCTCGAACCGCTCGATGGCGCGCATGATGCCACGCAGCTCGGCGAGGCCTTTCAGCCGGCCGATCAGCGAATAGCCGGGATTGAGCCTGGTCTTGCCGATATCGTCGGCGAGCAGATGGCCATGGTCGGGCCGCATAGGAATGCGCCAGTCGGCGCGGCCTTCCCGACGGCGGCGCGCCTCTTCCTGCATCAGAGCCAGGATAACATGCGCCATGTCGGTGCCGCCCTCGAGATGCTCGGCCTCGTGGAACGAGCCGTCATCCTCGATGGTGATGTTGCGCAGATGGGCGAAATGGATGCGGTCGGCGAACTCCTTGACCATGGCGACGATGTCGTTGTCGGCGCGCGTGCCATAGGAGCCGGTGCAGAACGTCAGGCCGTTGGCGGGGCTGTCGACGGCGTTGAGGATGAAACGCGCATCCTCGGCGGTCGAAACGATGCGCGGCAGGCCATAGAGCGAGAAGGGCGGGTCGTCGGGATGGATGCACATGCGCACCCCCTCCTCTTCGGCCACCGGAATGATCTCGCGCAGGAACCAGGCAAGGTTGTCGCGCAGCTCCTTCGGTCCGATCGCATCATAGTCCGCCAGGGCCTCGCGAAAACTGTCCCTGTCATAGCTGCGCTCGGTCGCAGGCAGGCCGGCGATCAGGTTGCGCTCGATCCTGTCGATCGCTTCGCTGCTCAATTCCTTCAGCCGCGCTTCCGCCTCGGCAATGCGGGCGGGGGTATAGCCGGCCTCGGCATTGACGCGCTTCAGCACAAACAAATCGTAGGCCGCGAAATCGATCGCGTCGAAACGCAACGCATAACCTGTCGTTGGCAGCCGATAGGCGAGATCCGTGCGCGTCCAGTCGACCACCGGCATGAAATTGTAGCAGACCGTCGCAATGCCGGCCTTGGCGAGCGCGCGAATTGAGTCACGATAGTAACCGGCATAGCGCTCGCGTTCCGGCGCGCCGATCTTGAATGAATTGTGGACCGGAATGCTCTCGACCACCGACCATGTCAGGCCGGCGGCCTCGATGACACGCTTGCGCTCCAGAATGCTCTCGAGCGGCCAGGCGCGCCCGTCATAGATATCGTGCAAGGCGCTCACCACGCCGGTCGCACCGGCCTGCCTGACATGATCGAGCGTTACCGGGTCGTTCGGTCCATACCAGCGCCAGCACTGTTCCATAGCCGCTTCCTTCTGCGAGAGGATGGCAACCTATTGTTGGACCACAATGGGTGTCAAACTAGGAACGGTTTCGGACAGCGAATGAAGGAGTTTTCCCAATGAAGGATTTCGACGGCAAGGTGGCTTTGGTGACGGGCACGACCGGGATTGGCCTCGCAACCGCCAGACGCCTCGCTGCAGGGGGTGCTGCGATGGTCGCCTGCGGCATCGACCGCGCGGCCAACGCTGCGCTGAAAGCGGAACTGGAAAGCTCCGGAGCCGGGGCGCTGGTCATAGACGCCGACGTCTCCGTGCCCGATCAGGTTCGCGACGCGGTCGCGGCCGGCGTCGAGCGGTTCGGCGGCCTCGATATCATCGTCAATTCGGCGGCGGTGCATCCGTACGGAACCGCGACCAGCACCGATTTCGAGACCTGGAACAGGGCGATGTCGGTCAATGTCGGGTCGATCTATCTGACCGCGCATTTCGGCATTCCGGAAATGGTCCGCAGGGGCGGCGGCGCCATCGTCAACGTCGCTTCGGTGCAGGGCTTTGCCTGCCAGCAAAACGTCGCCGCCTATGCCACCACCAAGGGCGCCATCCACACGCTGACGCGTGCCCTGGCCCTCGACCATGCGCGCTCCGGCATCCGCGTCAATTCCGTCAGCCCCGGCTCGATCCGCACCCCGATCCTGGAGAAGGCCGCCCGCGGCGAGAACGGCACGGATGCCGATGTCGAGGCCGCCTACAAGCGCTTCGGCGAAGCGCACCCCATCGGACGCATCGGCGAGCCGGAGGAGGTGGCCGAACTCATCGCTTTCCTGTGTTCGTCGAAGGCCGGCTTCTGCACTGGCGCGGACTACAAGATCGATGGCGGCCTGACCGCCGGCATCGGCGTGAAGTAGATGGCGAAGATTGGGGCTTGTCCGTCACCGGGAGCAGCCAGCATCCGACAATTGGTTTGCCGATCTTCTTGCAGATCAATGCCCAAGCAAATTGAACACCGCACGGGCCACGCCGAACATGAAAGGGGGCGGTGCGATCGATGAAATAATAGGCATTCTTGCCGATTGACAAAAACATCAACAGGCGACCAAGATCATATGACCATCAACGATATTGGTCCCGAGGTTGCCCCTCGGCATTGGCGTAAAGGAGAGCCAGATGCCCCTTCAGCAGAGAGTGACCCATCGTCCGAAACAATGTCCCGCCGCTCCCATCCTTGCCACCGCACTGCTAGGCCTCGGCCTGATCACACTGCCCGGTATCGGCCACGCCGATGGGATCACGCTCAAGATTTTCGGCGGCTCGGCGCTCGACGAACTCGCGCCGCGTCAACCGCCGGACGAGCAGAAGAAAATCCAGCAGCAGGTCATCGACGGCTTCCTCAAGGCCAACCCCGACGTCGCCGCGGTCGAGTGGGATGCCCAGGGGCCGCAGACCGATTCCATCCAGCGCGTGATGACCGCAAAACTTGCAAACCAGGAAATGGATCTGATCGCCTGCCCGGCCTTCTACACCAATGGCGCCTATGTCAGGCGCAAACTGGTGATGCCGATTACCGACAAGATCAAGCCGTTCCAGGACAGGATCGACGCCGCTGCACTTGGCGCCTTCACGGTCAACGGCCAAGTCTACGGCGTGCCGATCTCGACGCTGTCGACATCGACGATCTTCTACAATGTCGATCTCTTTCAGAAGCTCGCCATTCCTGTCCCGCCAACCTATGACGACCTGAAGGCAGCCGTGCCGAAGTTCAAGACCGCGGGCGTGATCCCTCTCCTGCATCAGGGCTCGAACACCGTGATGTGGCCGATGTGGTACTTCGAGACCTTTTCGCAGGCATCGGGCGACCCGGTCGGCAAGACGCAGAAGAACCTCGAGGGCACGGCGAAGTTCACCGACGCGCCCGATGTCGAGGGGTTCAAGCTGATCAAGCAGTGGGTCGATGACGGCATCCTTTCCAAGGATTCGCTTTCCGTCGACCAGGACGGCATGCGTGCGGCGTTCGCCGCCGGCAAGAGCGCCATGTATTATGGCGGCACCTGGGAAATCCCGTCGCTCCAGTCGAGCGTCAAGGACTTCAAATGGGGCGTCTTCGCCTTTCCGAAAATGGACGGAACGCCGGGCGCGCCTGGCCATGGCGGCGGTGCCGACAACGGCATGTGCGTCGCCTCCTCGATCCCGCCCGAGAAGCTCGATGCCGCGGTCAAATTCATCGAATATCTGACACGGCCTGAAATCGCGACGCTCTACCTCGCGCCGGAACAGCCGATCGCGGCCTCGATCAAGGGCGTGCCGCAGGTCGACGATGCCTATGCCGTCGAATTGCGCAAGCAAGCCTTCCCGAACACGATCAAGTTCCTCGACTGGATCTGGCCATCCGAAGTCGCGAGCGCCACGTCTTCGGCAATCGCCGGCATCGTCGGCGGCACCACGACGCCCGAAGACGCCGCCGCATCGATCCAGACCATCTTCGACGACCTCAAGGCCCAGGGCAGCTGGCCCCCCAAATGAGCCCCTGAAGTAGCGCCTGCAAGCGAGCGCCCATCCAGCCGGGCTGATGCGCCAGGCAAGAAAAACAGAGGCTGCCTGCTTCGGGCAGCCTCGCCCATCGGAGAAAACACATGACGACACATCGCGCCGAACGGCAGCGCTTCTCGATCGGCTATCATCTGAACAGCTGGGACCTGACCGGCCTTCCGCTCAGGCCAGCCATCAAGTTTCTCGCCGACCAGGGCTTCGGCTGGTTCGAGATCCTCGCCTTACCCAGCCT
>NZ_RZTF01001040.1:0-265 GCF_004023175.1 Mesorhizobium sp. M7A.F.Ca.MR.362.00.0.0 | reverse complement strand
GCCGAATATTATCCCTATTAAGATAGAGAAGGTTACCGAACCTCCGACAATCCACCAAGTGATCTGCATTGTCATATCAAGCATGCTTGACAGCACCTCAGCACTTCCAAGTCCAATCAAGGCACCGAGTATTCCGCCAAATGCACTTAAAACAACCGCTTCAATTAAGAACTGTAACATGATATCTTTTTTCTTCGCTCCAATTGCTTTTCTTATCCCGATTTCCCTTGTTCTTTCTGTAACAGATACAAGCATAATGTTCATG
>NZ_RZTF01001039.1:0-265 GCF_004023175.1 Mesorhizobium sp. M7A.F.Ca.MR.362.00.0.0 | reverse complement strand
GGGAGAGGGTAGGGGTGAGGGGCAGCACGAACTTGCGAAAGATTCGGCGCCACCCGTGGAAGCCATGCCGGCTGCTCTCGTGGCCGAAGCGCCCACCGCCGAAATCGCCCCTCCCATTCGCCAGCCTGCGCCGATCGAATCGCAGCCGGTCATTGCGGAAATCGCGCCCGAGCCGCAGCCTCTTCCACAACCCGCGCCGGAGCCGAAAGCCGCCCCCGGCAAGGTGACCGTCACCAAGAAGGTCGAGCCGCGGAAGGCGCCGGAG
>NZ_RZTF01001038.1:0-266 GCF_004023175.1 Mesorhizobium sp. M7A.F.Ca.MR.362.00.0.0 | reverse complement strand
CAATGATACATGGAATTAACTTTACCTTTATTGTTTCTACATGGATTGCAGTGCTTGCACTAATACTCGCATTGTTTATTAAACGAGTAAAACCGCATTATGGAAATCAGGCGGCTAAAGAGGAAGTTGGTACGAAGCTTGATAGTATAAAAGAGTAAGAATAAGACACAGAAAAACGGGTTGCCTAAGCACTAGGCACCCGTTTTTATTAATTAGAGACTGTAATAAACATCTCAATCTGAATACATAGTAACCCAATATAATTA
>NZ_RZTF01001037.1:0-266 GCF_004023175.1 Mesorhizobium sp. M7A.F.Ca.MR.362.00.0.0 | reverse complement strand
TCATATTTCTGCTTACCTTTATATTTTCCGAATTTTATAACAATTATACTATTAAATGCTGTTAATTGGAGCAAACAGCGCTTCCCCTTCATTTTTCGGCGAATTTACTAACGTAGAAACCCCATACTTCATCATCTCTTCCGCTTCGTAGGGTTTTAGCAATCCCTTCAGCTGCTCAGTGTCTTGGTTATCTGGATTTAGCCAAATATCATAGTCCTCTTTCTTTAATATTACCGGCATTCTATCATGAACATCTTTTGTAACTT
>NZ_RZTF01001036.1:0-267 GCF_004023175.1 Mesorhizobium sp. M7A.F.Ca.MR.362.00.0.0 | reverse complement strand
GGCTACTTGAACAAGGGCATCTAAATTGTGTTTACTGATAATGAACAAAATCAGTATCTTGCTCCAAAGACCCCCGAAGTTTTAGCAGCAACTGCAGTTGAGGTATTACTAAAAGTTGCTGAAAAAATGGACATTGATACAGCAATAAAAAATACATTAAAAATATGTGAAAGGCTTCCTTATGGAGACATAATTGCAGCAAATGTATTTGAAAGGCTAGGAAACAAAACTTTCTCATTGTTTAATATTCTTTCCCGTTTATTGAAC
>NZ_RZTF01001035.1:0-269 GCF_004023175.1 Mesorhizobium sp. M7A.F.Ca.MR.362.00.0.0 | reverse complement strand
CGCTGTAACTGCAACGGTATTAACGCCTTTCAGCCATTCGAGCTTCAATTCGCTTAAGTCGCCGATCCGGTATGCTTTTGTCCCGGCTATTTCCTCTGACACTTGAGCAAGCCTATTTGAATTGTTGCTTTTCGGGTCTCCGACAACGATTGTTAAGTCCGCTTTTTTTGCCTGCTCTGATACAGCTTCCTGCCGCACTTGAGTAGCGAGGCAAATCTCTTGGTGATATTCGACATGAGGATATTTTTCTTTGACAAGCTCCATAATGT
>NZ_RZTF01001034.1:0-269 GCF_004023175.1 Mesorhizobium sp. M7A.F.Ca.MR.362.00.0.0 | reverse complement strand
CTTGGAAACAGGCTCTGACACTGCTGCTGCAGAAGACACTGGATTTTTCGGACTTCTAAAAGAAAGCATGCCAAGCTTGATGACAGGATTAAAAATGACATTAATCCTTACTGTTGTTTCTTTAATTATTGCAACAATAGTGGGAATTGTCTTTGGCTTAATGCGAATTGCAAAAAGTAAAGTTTTAAGCACTATTGCAATGATTTATATTGATATTTTCCGTGGAACACCATTGATTGTCCAAGCATTCTTCATTTACTTTGGTATAC
>NZ_RZTF01001033.1:0-269 GCF_004023175.1 Mesorhizobium sp. M7A.F.Ca.MR.362.00.0.0 | reverse complement strand
GACACCATGCCTCGCCAGATTAAGCAAAATGCCGATGCTAAAATAACATTTAGATTACCATCTGGCTATGCTTCAGGCGTTGCAATAGACAGCACAGGAGCGGAGAAATTACCGTCTAATATCAAAGGTAGGGCTTTATTTAAAACACACGAATTAAGGGAAATGCAGGTACCATTTTTAACGCATAAAGAAATGTGGAAGCTATTAGAAAAGTATCAAACCCCTATTCCATTAGAAACCGTACCAGAGGAAGTTATAGAGATGGAAGC
>NZ_RZTF01001032.1:0-269 GCF_004023175.1 Mesorhizobium sp. M7A.F.Ca.MR.362.00.0.0 | reverse complement strand
GAGACAGATGCTATATTGGCCAATCAAATACTTTTTTCTTGGGCCTATCATGATTAAGGTGCGCGCGTGGCTTTTCCAGAGATGAAGGGTGAGCTTCAGTTCTTCTATCCGTGCTAACTTGTGCTTGAGCAGACAACTCATCGTTCTCTGGCTGCGCTTGACCTTTCTCTGTTGTTTCCTCCTGTTGGGATTGGACTTCTTCCAGAAGTTCCTTTCGAACTTGTTCTTTCATTTTTGCTTCTATCTCTTCGAAATTATAAGTCTTATAT
>NZ_RZTF01001031.1:0-269 GCF_004023175.1 Mesorhizobium sp. M7A.F.Ca.MR.362.00.0.0 | reverse complement strand
CGCCGAGAGCGCCGTGGACGGCGTCGCGCAGCTCTACAAGCAGGGCGAGTTCCAGATCGACGACGAGGCGATGTCGGCGGCACTTGCCAGTGCGCTGGCGGCAGTGCCGGGGGTGAACGCAATGTTGATCTGCACACCCGACCTGATTTGCAGGGGGGCGGCGGTGACCGGGGACAACGACGCCAAATATCCTGCCGGAACGATCCGGAAACTCCCCGCCGAGACCGAGAAATCGCCGCAAGTGCGCGCCGTTCTTGAAGAGCGCCAGC
>NZ_RZTF01000102.1:7696-17506 GCF_004023175.1 Mesorhizobium sp. M7A.F.Ca.MR.362.00.0.0 | reverse complement strand
AAGTAGCCGTCGACCCCGAGCCGTCTCGTCCGGATGCAAGCGTGGTGCGGCCGGTGGCGGCCAGCGACGCGCCGCGTCCGGCGATCGTTTCCGAGCATACCGGCCGTCAGGTCGCGGCTGCCTTTGGCGAGCTTTCCGATGCGTTTGCCAGCCGCAGCAAGAAGACATTCGACGAGATGGCCGAAGAGATGCTGCGGCCGATGCTGCAGGATTGGCTGGACAACAATCTGCCGACACTGGTCGAAAGACTGGTGCGCGAGGAGATCGAGCGCGTGGCGCGCGGGGCGCAGTAGCTCCCCATGCCGATTGCCAGAGGAAACGGCGCCTTCGTGGCGCCGTTTCTTTTGGTGAGGTCAGTTTGTTGGCAGGACGGCGGATCGCTTTCCGTTGAAATGACCAAGGCCGCGCCTATCTGGTTGTGAGGGTCCGAGACAGCCCTTGCGGTTGACTTGGCCAAAACCTTCCGATTTACACCGGACCAGCAAAACTCCCGACAGCGCGGACCATTTTCCCATGCTTGAAAAGACCTACGACGCCAAAACCGTCGAGCCGAAGATCGCCAAAGTCTGGGAAGAGGCCGACGCGTTTCGCGCCGGTGCCGGCGCCGAGGAGGGGGCGGAAGCATTTACGATCGTCATCCCGCCGCCGAACGTTACCGGCTCGCTGCATATGGGCCACGCGCTCAACAACACGCTGCAGGATATATTGGTGCGCTTCGAGCGCATGCGCGGCAAGAACGTCCTGTGGCAGCCGGGCATGGACCATGCCGGTATTGCCACGCAGATGGTTGTCGAGCGGCAGCTGATGGAAAAGCAAATCCATCGCCGCGACCTGACCCGCGAGCAGTTTATCGAGAAAGTGTGGGAGTGGAAGGCCGAATCCGGCGGCGCCATCTTCAACCAGCTGAAGCGGCTGGGCGCCTCGGCCGACTGGTCACGCGAACGCTTCACCATGGACGAAGGCCTGTCCAAAGCCGTGCTCGAAGTGTTCGTCACGCTCTACAAGGAAGGGCTGATCTACAAGGACAAGCGCCTTGTGAACTGGGACCCCAAGCTGCTCACCGCGATCTCCGATCTCGAGGTCGAGCAGCAGGATGTCAACGGCAATCTCTGGCACTTCCGCTATCCCATAGAGGGCCAGGTCTTCGACCCGGAAAACCCAACAACCTTCATCACCGTGGCGACGACGCGCCCGGAGACGATGCTGGGCGACACGGCCGTCGCCGTGCACCCTGACGACGAGCGCTTCCGGCATCTGGTCGGCAAGAACATCGTCCTGCCGATCGTCGGTCGCAGGATTCCCGTGGTGGCGGACGAGTATTCCGATCCGGAAAAGGGTTCGGGCGCGGTCAAGATCACGCCGGCGCATGACTTCAACGACTTCGAGGTCGGCAAGCGCCACAAGCTGCCGGCGATCAATATCCTGACCATGGAGGCGGCGGTGAGCCTCAGGAACAATGAGGATTTCCTTGCCGGTCTCGAGGTGACGCCGGAGCGCCAGCTTGTCTGGGACGAACTTGATGGCCTCGATCGCTTCGTCGCGCGCAAGAAGATCGTCGAACTGATGGAAGAGGGCGGCTTCCTCGAAAAGGTCGAGCCGCATCGCCACGCGGTGCCGCATGGCGATCGCGGCGGCGTGCCGATCGAGCCGTTCCTGACCGAGCAATGGTATGCCAATGCGGCGGAACTGGCCAAGCCGGCAATCGCTTCAGTGCGCCAAGGTCGCACGAACTTCGTGCCGAAGAACTGGGAGAAGACCTATTTCGACTGGATGGAGAACATCCAGCCCTGGTGCATCTCGCGCCAGCTGTGGTGGGGTCACCAGATCCCGGCCTGGTACGGGCCGGACGGGCGCGTCTTCGTCGAGAAGACCGAGGAAGAGGCGCTGAGCGCCGCGATCGAATTCTATCTGGCGCTGGAAGGACCGTGGAAGGCCTGGGTCGAGGACAAGCTGGAGAACTTCAAGCCGGGCGAGATCCTGACCCGCGACGAGGATGTGCTGGACACCTGGTTCTCATCGGCGCTGTGGCCGTTTTCGACGCTGGGTTGGCCGGACGAGACGCCCGAGCTGAAGACCTACTACCAGACCGACGTGCTGGTGACAGGCTTCGACATCATCTTCTTCTGGGTCGCCCGCATGATGATGATGGGCCTGCACTTCATGGAAGAGGAGCCGTTCCACACCGTCTATGTCCATGCGCTGGTGCGCGACAAGAACGGGCAGAAGATGTCGAAGTCGAAAGGCAACGTCATCGATCCGCTCGACCTTATCGACGAATATGGCGCGGATGCACTGCGCTTCACCCTGACGGTGATGGCGGCGCAAGGCCGTGACGTGAAGCTCGATCCGGCGCGCATCGCCGGCTATCGCAATTTCGGCACCAAGCTGTGGAACGCGACGCGCTTCGCCGAAATGAACGAGGTCGCGCGCAATGACGATTTCTGGCTGAACGACGCCAAGCTGGCGGTCAACCGCTGGATCCTCACCGAACTGACGCGCGCGGCGCGCGAAATCACCGACGGCATCACCTCATACCGCTTCAACGAGGCGGCGGGTGCTGCTTACCGCTTTGTCTGGAACCTGTTCTGTGACTGGTATCTGGAATTGCTGAAGCCGGTGTTCATGGGCACCGACGAGGCGGCCAAGGCCGAAAGCCGTGCCTGCGTCGCCTTCGTGCTCGACGAGATCTACAAGCTGCTGCATCCGATGATGCCGTTCATGACCGAGGAACTGTGGGCGCAGACCGCTGGCGAAGGCAAGCAACGCCCCTCGCTGCTGTGCCACGCCGCGTGGCCGTCGCCGGACTTCGAAGACGCCGAGGCTGCAGCCGACATCAATTGGCTGGTCGATCTCGTCTCCGGCATCCGCTCGGTGCGCTCGGAGATGAACGTGCCGCCGGCAGCCATTGCACCGCTCGTCGTGGTCGGCGCCAACGCTGTGACACGCGAACGACTTGTCCGCGAAGAATCGGCGATCAAGCGGCTGGCGCGGGTCGGCGACATCTCGCTTGCCGATGTCGCGCCCAAGGGTTCGGCGCAGATCGTGCTCAACGAGGCGACGATCTGCCTGCCGCTTGGCAGCCTGATCGACCTCGCCGCCGAGGCCGCTCGGCTGCAGAAGGAACTGGCCAAGGTGACCGAGGAGATCGCGCGCCTGCACAAGAAGCTGTCGAACGAAAGGTTCGTCGCCAGCGCGCCGGCCGAGATCGTCGATGCCGAGCGTGAAAAGCTCGCTGAATACCGCGATGCGCAGGACAAGCTGTCGGTCGCGTTGGCCAGGGTTCGCGACGCCGGTTGAGGATAGATTCGCGAGACTTTAGCCCTCTCTAAAGTGCTGGTTTTTCGCGTTGAAAATCTGCATGCCGTTGCGTTAATATTGACGTAAACGGAAGTTTTAGCCCCATTGTTGCCATAATGTAACAATGGGGCTCCTGGAGCCCAAAAAAGGCCTGTTTTCGAGCCTTTTTGGATGGTTCTCTCTGTTTTTTGAGAGCCGCTCAGCCTTCACAGACCATTTTTCGGCTTTGCCGCACTAGGTTGCATTTCCTCGAAAATGCGCCTGGCCAATGCGTACATGTACGCCCGCGAATTCGTTGTTGCACCGTTAACCTGAATTGGTTCTAGCTTGATGCACTCGAATTCGGGGAGGACATTTCATGACTATTCTGCGACTGAAAGCGCTGCTGGGAGCTGGCTGCTTTTCGCTGGCTTTGATCGGGACGGCGATGAATCCGGCACATGCCGGCGGCCTGGAGCGCGGCGGTTACGATATCGATTTGCTGTTCGATCCGGCTCCGTTCGCGACCGAAGCGGAATCGACCTATGTGATGCCGCAACGCAAGCTCAAGAATGCGGTGGACACCAACCCGCTCGACGGCGATTTGACGCCTCTGGGCAGCACGGCGAAGGACAGCGAGAGCTATTGGGTGCCGCGGATCGGCGTCAAGGCGCAGATCGTCCAGGGTGTCGACTGTATGTTCGACTATTCCCAGCCTTGGGGTGCGCACACAAATCCGGGTCTTTGGGCCGGTGCCCAGTCCAACATGGAAACCGATATCAAAAGCAACAACTACGCCACAACCTGCTCCTACAAGATGGACGCCGGCAAAGGCCAGGTTCGCTTCATCGGCGGCGTCTACTACCAGGAAGTCTATGGCTTCAAGCAGGACCTGATATCGCCGCTGGTGCCGGATTTCCAGGGTACCGGGCGTGTCGATCTCAAGGGGACCGGCTGGGGCTGGCGCGCCGGCCTGGCCTATGAAATCCCCGAGATCGCACTGCGCGCCAGCCTCGTCTACAATTCGCGGGTCAAGCTCGACAATATCTCGGGCACGCTGGATTTGACGCATGTTGGCAGCGTGGTGCTGCCGATCTACGGCTCAACGCAATACATGCCGGATACAGTCGAATTGAAATTGCAGTCAGGCATTGCGCCAGGCTGGCTCGCCTTCGGTTCGCTCAAGTGGGTCAATTGGAGCCTGCTGCAGAGCGTTCCGATTTGCGTCGTAGGTACCCCCGCAGGGGCATGCGTCACTGGTGATGCTCTCCATTCGGGCCAGATCACCTCGCTGGACCTGATGTATCGTGACGGCTGGACAGTTACCGGCGGCATTGGCCACAAGTTCAACGATCAGTGGAGTGCTGCCGGCCAGCTTTCCTGGGATCGCGGCACGTCGCATGGCTATGGCTCGCAGACCGATACCTGGACACTGGGCGGCGGCGTCGCCTTTACGCCCAAGCCGAACATCGAAGTGCGTCTGGCCGGCGCGGTTGGGGTGCTGACCAGCGGCCATTCTGGAGCGTTGGCTGGTGAGAACGGATACGTCGCCGGCACGGATGTCAGCTACGACTTCGGCAACGATCTGGTCACGGCGATTTCAGGTGGCCTTAAGATCAAGTTCTAAGTCTCTGACAATTATAACAAAAGGCCGGGGATTGCCCGGCCTTTTTTGTTTGGGATCGCATCGCCCCGATTTGTCTCATCCAAGCTGCGTTGCATATTATCCGTACCGCTTTCGCCTCCTGCTATTGTGATGTTTTGGCAACACTTTCTGAGCAACCCCTGCGCTGGAAGCCGGGCTGAGGAAATTGCCTATTTCCCGCCATAAACCCGGCGCACCTCGATCTGGTCTCGGGACACGCGCCAAAAGGCTCGGCGAGGGGGCAGCCGCTCCGCCCCATTTGCAGGGAAGATGGGGCAAGGAAGAGTATGGACGCCAAAGTCATCTCCAAGGCTAAGCTCCCTAGCCGCTATGTGACCGTCGGTCCGGCGCGTGCGCCGCATCGTTCCTATCTCTATGCCATGGGTTTGTCGGCGGCCGAGATTGCCCAGCCGCTGGTCGGGGTCGCCTCCTGCTGGAACGAGGCGGCGCCCTGCAACATCTCGCTGATGCGCCAGGCGCAGGTGGTCAAGAAGGGCGTCGCGTCCGCCAGCGGCACGCCGCGCGAATTCTGCACCATCACCGTCACCGACGGCATCGCCATGGGTCACCAGGGCATGAAGTCGTCGCTGGTGTCGCGCGAGGTCATCGCCGATTCGGTCGAACTCACCATGCGCGGCCATTGCTACGATGCGCTGGTCGGGCTGGCCGGCTGCGACAAGTCGCTGCCCGGCATGATGATGGCCATGGTGCGGCTCAACGTGCCGTCAATCTTCATCTATGGCGGTTCGATCCTGCCCGGCAGCTATCGCGGCCGCCAGATCACCGTGCAGGATGTGTTCGAGGCGGTCGGCCAGCACTCGGTAGGCACCATCGATGATGCCGAACTTCTCGAAATCGAGCAGGCGGCCTGCCCGTCGGCCGGCTCCTGCGGCGCCCAGTTCACCGCCAACACCATGGCCACCGTTGCCGAGGCGATCGGCCTGGCGCTGCCCTATTCCTGTGGCGCGCCGGCCCCCTATGAAATGCGCGACCGGTTCAATTTCGCCTCCGGCGAAAAGATCATGGAGCTGATCGCGAAAAACATCCGGCCGCGCGACATCGTCACGCTGAAGGCGCTGGAGAATGCGGCCACCGTGGTCTCGGCCACCGGCGGTTCGACCAACGCGGCACTCCATCTGCCGGCGATCGCCCACGAGGCCGGCATCAAGTTCGACCTGTTCGACGTGGCCAAGATTTTCGAGAAGACGCCTTACATCGCCGACCTCAAGCCGGGCGGCAAATATGTCGCCAAGGACATGTTCGAGGCCGGCGGCATTCCGCTGCTGATGAAGACGCTGCTCGACCACGGCTATCTGCATGGCGACTGCATGACCGTGACTGGCCGCACTTTGGCCGAAAACATGCAGCACGTTGTCTGGAATGAGCATCAGGATGTGGTCCGCCCGGCCAACACACCCATTACCCAAACCGGCGGTGTCGTGGGCTTGAAGGGAAACCTTGCCCCCGAAGGCGCGATCGTGAAGGTCGCGGGCATGGCGGAGTTGAAGTTCTCCGGCCCGGCACGCTGCTTCGATTCGGAAGAGGAATGTTTCGAGGCGGTGACGCATCGCAACTACAGGGAAGGCGAGGTTCTCGTCATCCGCTACGAAGGACCGCGCGGCGGCCCCGGCATGCGCGAGATGCTGTCGACGACGGCAGCGCTGTACGGCCAGGGCATGGGCGGCAAGGTGGCGCTGATCACCGACGGGCGCTTCTCGGGCGCGACGCGCGGTTTCTGCATCGGCCATGTCGGCCCCGAGGCAGCCGTGGGCGGCCCGATCGGACTGCTCAGGGATGGTGACGTGATCTCGATCGACGCGGTGAGCGGCACGATCGACGTGGCGTTGTCCGATAGCGAACTGGCGGCGAGGGCAAAGACGTGGAAGGCGCGCGCGACCGACTATCAGTCGGGCGCGATATGGAAATATGCACAGACGGTAGGGCCGGCGCGCGATGGCGCGGTGACCCATCCGGGCGGTGCGAAAGAAACACACTGTTATGCGGACATCTGAGTTG
This sequence comes from Mesorhizobium sp. M7A.F.Ca.MR.362.00.0.0, assembly GCF_004023175.1. NCBI lineage: Bacteria > Pseudomonadati > Pseudomonadota > Alphaproteobacteria > Hyphomicrobiales > Phyllobacteriaceae > Mesorhizobium > Mesorhizobium sp. M7A.F.Ca.MR.362.00.0.0. Next base: position 10,569 of record NZ_RZTF01000102.1, on the reverse strand, counting down.
TTGAGGTCGTCTGTTTTTTCGGCACTGGTCGTGGCCGCCACATTTGGCGCGACCTTTGGCGCCGTGGGCCAGGCCATGGCCTTCGACGACAAGGTGTTCGACGACAAGACCGGGGTGAAGCCGCAATCCAGCCCCTGGGCGGTCTTCCAGTTCGGCTTCTCCGCCTACAAGAACGGCCACAAGGAACAGGCTGCCGAGGCCTATAAATACGCTGCCGAAAACGGCCAGATCGGTGCCACCTGGAAGCTTGCCCGCATGTATGCCGAGGGCGACGGCGTGGCGCGCGACGACTATGAGGCGTTCAAGTTCTTCTCCGAGATCGTCGACCAGGACGTCGAGCCCGGCTCGCCTGAGGAAAGCTATGTCTCCGACGCGCTGGTGGCGCTTGGCGACTATTTGCGCACGGGCATTCCCGGCAGCCCGGTCGCCGAGAACGAGGTGGCGGCCCAGGAATATTACATGCGCGCCGCCGCCAACTACCGCAATCCGAACGCGCAGTTCGAGATGGGGCAGATGTTCTTGAAGGGCGAGGGCGGCGTGAAGGCCAGTGTCAAGCAGGCCGGGCGCTGGTTCCAACTCGCCGCCGAGAAAGGCCATGCCGGCGCCCAGGCGACACTGGGCCATTTGTTGTTCCAGAGCGGCAAGATCGTTCGCGGCCTGGCGATGATGACGGCAGCGCTCGAACGCGCTTCGCCGGCTGACCAGCCCTGGATCCGCGGCATGCAGGAAGAGGCATTCGCCACCGCCGGCGAGGCCGACCGCCGCACCGCAATCTCGCTGGCCGATGATATCCTCACCAAGGGCAACAACGCGGACCAGTAGTCTCGCGGCTGCGTCAGCTTCACCAGCAGCACTCGATTTTCGATCGCGATCAGTTCTCGATCGGCTCCGTCGGCACCATGCTGGGCGCCGGCATCGAGATCGGCGTGACATGGGGGTGTGGCGCCACGGTGTTTTCCGGGCAGCTATCCCCGATCTTCGTCCATGATGTGTTGTTGAGCACCATGTCGCAGCGGGCCAGATGGCTCTGCTCGGCCACCGTCAGGCAGGCGACCTGGCCAAGCTGGTAGGATTTTCCATTGGCCAGGCATTCCTGGTCGGCAAATGCCGCACCGGGAGCGGCCATGGCAAATGCCAGGCCGATCGGACAAAGATGAAATCGTGCGCTCATGGAACCCCAGCCGCCATGCTGGACCGCAATGAACGGCGCGAAATGTGGCGATATGAGGTCCAGCGCCTGCGTGCCCGGCGAGGGTTCTCTCAGGCCGGCTGAAGCGCGAGATCGATCGCCACGGGGACGTGATCGGACGGTTTTTCCCAGGCGCGCACGTGCTTTTCGATCGACGCGGAAGAAAACCGGTTGGCGGCTTCCGGCGACAAAAGCAGGTGGTCGATGCGGATGCCGTTGTTCTTCTGCCAGGCGCCGGCCTGATAGTCCCAGAACGTGTAGGTGTCGTGCGCGTCGGTGACCGCGCGCACCGCCTCGGTGAAACCAAGGTTGAGCAGCCGGCGGAAGGCTTGTCGCGTCTGCGGCTGGAACAGCGCGTCGCCCAGCCAGTTCTCCGGAAACCGCGCGTCGATCCGCTCGGGAATCACGTTGTAGTCGCCGGCGAGCACCAGGGCCTCCTCAAGTCTCAGCCGTTCTTCGGCCCAGCGCTCCAGCCGCGCCATCCAGGACAGCTTGTAAGGAAACTTCTTCTCGTCATCGATTGGATTGCCGTTCGGCAGATAGAGCGAGGCGACGCGCAAGGCACCCTTGTCGGTTGAGAAAACGCCTTCGATGAAACGCGCCTGTTCATCGGCATCGTCGCCGGGCAGGCCCCGGATGACTTCGTCGAAGCGCAGCTTCGACAACAGGGCGACGCCGTTGAAACCCTTTTGGCCAGGGGTTTCGACATTGTAGCCAAGCGCCTCGATCTCGGCGCGCGGGAATTGCTCGTCGACGGTCTTGATCTCCTGCAGGCAGACGATGTCGGGTGCGCTCTCGGTCAGCCAATGGGTGAGATTGCCAATGCGGGCGCGGACACCGTTGATGTTCCAGGTGACGATTTTCATGGCGGTCTCGATGCTGTTCAGTTGGATTCTTGCGGCGGATGGCGTTCGACGAGGCCAATCGTATTGCCAGCCGGGTCCTTTAGGAAGGCCATCCATTCGCTTTCCCCCGCTGGACCGAACTGGCCCTCCGTGTCGCGATGGACAAGTGTTGGCGGCGCGGTGAAGGGTACGCCTGCCGCGACCGCAGAGGCATGGAAGTCATCAAGGCCGGATATGTCGAGATAGACGGTTCCGGCCGGTATGCCGTCAGTGAACAGCAGCCTGATATCGCCGGCCATGATGAAGGCGATGCCCGGCGGATCGAAGCGCGCATGAACCGCCATGCCGAGCACGTCGCGCCAGAAAGCCAGCGTGGTGTCGAGATCACGGCCAGCCGACAGCGCGATCTGACGGATCGCACCAATGGCAGGCATTCTATATGGAGAAACTCGTGCCGCAGCCGCAGGAGGCGACGGCGTTCGGATTGCGGATCTGGAACGACTGGCCCATCAGATCGTCGACGAAATCGATCACAGAGCCGCCCATATAGACCAGCGACAGGTCGTCGATCAGCACGGTGGCACCGTCCTTCTCGATGGCGACATCGTCGTCGTTGCGCGTATCGACCAGGTCGAACTTGTAGGAGAAGCCTGAGCAGCCGCCGCCTTCGACCGACACGCGCAGCGCTGTCTTGCCGGCCTCGTTCGAGACAATCCTGGCGATCCGCCTGGCGGCGGCCTCGGTCATATCGACTTTCATGGCAGTCTTGGCATCAGCGCCCATGGGCGTCACCTTGCTTTCGGTTTCACATGATAGGTATGAAGCGCGAGGGGCCAAGT
>NZ_RZTF01000102.1:4899-7686 GCF_004023175.1 Mesorhizobium sp. M7A.F.Ca.MR.362.00.0.0 | reverse complement strand
GGGCCAAGTCAACCTGGCTAAGTCAACTGCGGCAGCATCAGCCATGACCAACGAGTTGGGCGACATCGGATTCGGCTATCGGCCGCGCGCCGCCTATGCCTGCGATCCGGCAAAGTCGCGCGGGCGGCTGTTCGACGAGGTGGAAAGCCCGACGCGCACGCCATTCCAGCGTGACCGTGACCGCATCATCCATTCGACGGCGTTCCGGCGGCTCAAGCACAAGACGCAGGTCTTCATCGCGCATGAAGGCGACCATTATCGCACCCGGCTGACCCATTCGATCGAAGTGGCGCAGATCGCGCGTGCCCTGGCACGGGCGCTGCGCGGCGACGAGGATCTCGCCGAGGCGGTGGCGCTGGTGCATGATTTCGGCCACACGCCCTTCGGCCACACCGGCGAGGACGCGCTGAACGAAAAGATGGCCGCCTGGGGCGGCTTCGACCACAACGCGCAATCGCTGCGCATCGTGACGAGGCTGGAGGCGCGCTACGCCGAGTTCGATGGGCTCAACCTGACCTGGGAAACGCTGGAAGGCCTGGTCAAGCACAATGGGCCGCTGACGGACGCCAACGGCAAGGGTCTGAAAGGGCCGGTGCCGCAGGCGATCCGTGATTACTCTGAACTGCATGACCTCGAACTCGACCGGTTCGCCGGCATCGAGGCGCAATGCGCGGCGATCGCCGACGATATAGCCTACAACACGCATGACATCGATGATGGCTTGAGGGCAGGGCTGCTGACGCTGGACATGCTGGAGACGATTTCGCTGCCGGGAACGATCCTGAAAGGCGTTCGCTCACGCTATCCCTCCCTCGATGATGTGCGCACCGGCCACGAACTGATGCGGCGGCAGATAACCGCCATGGTCGAGGACGTGATCAAGTCGACGACCGCCAATCTCGATCGCATCAGTCCGCGGAGCGCCGATGCGGTGAGGGCAGCCGGCGAGACGATGGTGGTTTTCTCGGCCGAAATGGCTGCCTTGGAGAAAGAACTGAAGGCCTTCCTGTACAAGCACCTCTACCGGCACGCGGAGGTTATGCGGGTGCGCGCGGACGCCGAGCAGATCGTCAAAAATCTGTTCGACGCCTATTTCGCCGATCCGCGCGCCATGCCGGACGGCTGGCGCGAGGGGCTGGATCGGGCCGACGACCGCATCAAGGCGCGCAGCGTCGCCGACTTCCTGGCGGGTATGACCGACACCTACGCGCTCAAGGAACACCGGCGTTTGTTTGACCATACGCCTGAATTGGGCTAGGGCGGGCTCGATTTTGCCGGCCAACGAGCCGGATTCGCTGCAAAGCCGCCAGAGCCAGACCCCAGAGTCACACAAATGAACATCTTCGCCGATTTCACCGCGCGAATCATAAAAGCCGTCGAAGCGCTTGATCTGAAAGACAAAGACGGCGTTTCGCCTGACCTGTCGCGCATTGCCGTCGAGCCGCCGCGCGACGCCAGCCACGGCGACCTGGCGACCAATGCGGCGATGGTGCTGGCCAAGCCGACCGGCCAGAACCCGCGCGCGCTGGCCGAAAGACTGGCGCAGGCGCTGCGTGACGACAAGGATGTCGCGGCGACGGAAGTGGCCGGGCCCGGTTTCGTCAATCTCAGGCTGAAGGACGGCTTCTGGCAGGCACATCTGACCGCACTGCTCGGCGAGGGCCGCAACTATGGCCGCTCGACGGTTGGCGGCGGCAGGAAGACCAATGTCGAATATGTCTCGGCCAATCCGACCGGGCCGATGCATGTCGGCCATTGCCGGGGTGCTGTCGTCGGCGACGCGCTTGCCAATCTGATGGCCTTCGCCGGCTACGACGTGACCAAGGAATATGTCATCAACGACGCCGGCTCGCAGATCGACGTGCTCGGCCGTTCCGCATTCCTGCGTTACCGCGAAGCGCTGGGCGACGACATCGGCGAAATACCTGCCGGTCTCTATCCCGGCGATTACCTGGTGCCCGTCGGCCAGGCGCTGGTCGCGGAATACGGCCGCTCGCTTCTGCAGATGCCCGATGACGAGGCGCTCGCCATCGTCAAGGATCGCACCATCGATGCGATGATGGCGATGATCCGCGAGGACCTTGCGATGCTCAACGTGCATCACGACGTGTTCTTCTCCGAGCGCACGCTGCACGCCGACAAAGCCAGGAAGATCCGCTCTGCGATCAACGATCTGACGCTGAAGGGCCATATCTACAAGGGCAAGCTGCCGCCGCCCAAGGGCGAGAAACCCGACGATTGGGAGGACCGCGAGCAGACGCTGTTCCGCTCGACCGCGGTCGGCGACGACATGGACCGGGCGCTGGTCAAGTCCGATGGCTCGTTCACCTATTTCGCCGCCGACGTCGCCTATCTCAAGGACAAGGTCGATCGCGGCTTCGTCGACCTGATCTATGTGCTCGGCGCCGACCATGGCGGCTACGTAAAGCGGCTGGAGGCCCTGGCGCGGGCGATTGCCGGCGACGAGGTGAAGCTCACTGTCCTGCTGTGCAATCTGGTCAAGCTGTTTCGCGAGGGCGAACCAGTGCGCATGTCGAAGCGGTCGGGCGATTTCGTGACGCTGCGCGAAGTGGTGGAGGAGGTCGGCCGCGACGCGATCCGCTTCATGATGCTCTACCGCAAGAACGATGCGCCCCTGGATTTCGATTTCGCCAAGGTGACCGAGCAGTCCAAGGACAATCCGGTGTTCTATGTCCAGTACGCCTCGGCGCGCTGTCATTCGGTGTTCCGGCAGGCGAGCGAGCAACTGGGCGAAGCCAATTTCGACCGCAACAGCCTGGCGTCGGC
>NZ_RZTF01000102.1:0-4889 GCF_004023175.1 Mesorhizobium sp. M7A.F.Ca.MR.362.00.0.0 | reverse complement strand
GGCGTCGGCCGCGGCATTGCTGACCGATGAGGGCGAGATCGGCCTGATCCGCAAGCTTGCCGAATACCCGCGGCTGATCGAGTCCGCCGCCCTTGCGCTCGAGCCGCATCGGCTGGCATTTTACCTCTATGATCTGGCTTCCAGCTTCCACGGACACTGGAACCGTGGCACGGATAATCCGGACTTACGTTTTGTTAAGGTTAACGACCGACAATTGACGCATGCCAGACTAGGGCTGGTGCAGGCTGTTTCGGACGTTTTGACGTCCGGCCTGACGTTGATCGGAGCCGCCGCGCCCACCGAAATGCGTTAGGTTTGACTAAATAACCTGTCACCTTTTGCCCACATTGCGCTGGTAAGGGCCAACCCTACGCGACGTCCATGGCGTCCGAATGAGTGCGAGTTCGGGAACAATAATGGCAGACAGAACCCAGCTGAGAGTAGCCGACAACAACGACATCGCTGACGATGATCCATTCGCGGAGCTGACCAGGATCATGGGATTCGACCCGCGCCAGCCGGTCAGGCCGCAATCGCCCGCCCAGCCGCAGGCCCCAGCCGCCGATCACGGGCTCGAAGAGGGCGATTTCGATATCGATCTCGAGAAAGAAATGATGGGCGAGTTCGGCGCTGACGACAGCGACGCCGCTCCGGTTGTTCAGGCTCATGAGCCGACCTTCGTGCATGAGCCGGCATTCGAAGCGGCTGACGCCAGCGCGATGGACGATGAGCTTTCGGTGTCGCTCGACAACGATTTCCAACTGGACATGGCTGAGATAGACGATCACGTCGCCGGCGCCAGCCATGCGGTCGCAGCTGAAGCGGCGCCGTCCGTCGAGCCGGCTTTCGCGTCTGATTTTGACGATGCCGTCGCCGGTTCGCTTGAGGACGTCTCTCCCTTCGAGGACGATCATTCGATGGCGGACGAGCTGGCCATTTCGCTCGACCAGGATCTCCGGATCGATGAGGAAGCCGAAGAGGCCCAGTACGCTGAAGAGGCCCAGTACGCCGGTGCCGACACGCCCGCTTCTGTCGAGCCAGTTGCCTCCGATGACGAATTCGACGATGCGGTGTCAGTCTCGCTTGAAGACGAGCTGGTGCTCGACGACCATTCGGCGGCCGAACAGTCATTCATGGCCGCCGAGCCCGTCGAGTATCCCATGCCGGAGCAGGCGGCGCGTGACGGCCATGCAATCTCCGATGAGAGCTTTGCCGGCCATTTCGACGACGCGATGGCTGATGTCGACATGGATTTCGACGTTCGCGCGGATGAGCCGAATGCCTTCGACGAGCCGCACGCGCATGATGCGCTTGTCGATATCACTGACGCGAACGGCGACATTCCCATCCCTGAAGGCATTTCGGACGATGCCTTCGACCTGAGTTTGGACGACGCGTTTGCCGAAACGGCCGAAGAGCCGGTCGCCGAGGTTGCTGCCGCTACGGTCCAGCAGGCGGCGCCAGAGGCTCATGTTGCGCCGGCGGCGCATGCCCCGGCCGCGGACGAACGGAGCCTGGAAGACGAGTTGAATGCGCTGCTGGGTGCCATGACGGCGCGCACGGCGCCGCTGGCCAGTGAGCCCCTCACGGCTCAGCCGGCTGTCGCCGCCCTGCCGCCTGTTGCCGAGCCCGCCGAGGAACCGGCCGATCTTGTCGGCGACCTCGACTGGGATCTTGACGAACCCGCGCCTGAGCAGGACCGGCATGTTGGCACGGCCCAAGCGGCCGATGCGGATATTGACGACCTTATGCTTGATGAACCCCAGGATACGACTTGGCACACGGCTGGCGATGTCGATTTCGACGATGATGCGTTCGACGCGGCTTTGCCCAAGGATCTTGATCCGCGTGACGAAGCCGCTGACCGGGACAATTCGGCGGATTCTCTCGATTGGCTTGCGGAGCGTTCCCAACCGGCAGAGCCGACGCGTTCGTGGAGCCGCGTGACGCCGGTTCCGCAGCAGCCGTCATTCAGTGCTCAGCCTGCGTTTGCTCAGCCGGCCGCTTCGGTGGCATCCGTGGCCGCCGCGCCGGCAGTCGCCGCCATGACGTCCTACCGTTCGTCCGAGCCGGTCGAGGCCGTGGCTCCCGCTGCCCCGGTGTCGGCGCCCCAATCGCGCCAGCCTGCGCATTACGAAGACATGCCCGACGTCGAAACGGTCGATGTACCCGAGCGTGTCGTCGCGCTGGCCGACGATCTCGATATTCCCGAACTGCACTTCGAGGAAGACCAGCCGGCGTCGCCCGGCTACGACGATCTCGATGCGGAGTTCTCCAGCCTTCTCTCCGAGATGAACGCGGTGGAGGTCGCTCCTGTTCCCACGAGCAATGTGGCCAGCGCGTCTTACGATGATGACTCCTATGCCGCGGGCTTCAAGCCGGGCTATGACAGCCTCAAGCCGGCATATGACGGGGTCAAGCCGGGCTATGACGGGGTCAAGCCGGGCTATGAGCCGGAAGCGCGGACCTATGCCGCGCGGCCGATGGACATGTCCGCCCGCGCGGCGGCGCCCACGGGTTATGCCGACGCCTCCGGCTTCGACCTCGACGGCCTGCCAGGGAGCCAGCCGGTTTCGCAAGCCGATGATTTTACTGTCGATGAACTCGACTACGATCCCGAACTCGACGAGGCTATGGCTGTTCCGGGTCTCGGCGAGCGTGAGGCCGGGAGGCCGACGCGCGGACGCGGACTGTTCATCGCCGCGATTGTCGGCGCGGTCGCGGTCGCGGGCGGTCTCGGTGCCTTTGCGCTGTCCTTTGGCGGCAAGGGCGGCAGCGAAGCGCCTGTCATCGTCAAGGCCGACAACGCGCCGATCAAGGTCAAGCCGGAGAATCCGGGCGGCGCCGTGGTGCCCAATCAGGACAACAAGGTCTACGACGCGGTCAGGGGTGCCAAGCCAGCCGAGCCGGTCCAGGAAAAGCTGGTCACCAACGTCGAAGAGCCAGTGGACGTCCAGGCGAAAGATCCGGCCCGCGCCATCGACCTTTCGCCGGACCAGAATGCAGCCGCCGCTGGAACCGATGTCGGCAATGCCGCGCCGATGGCCGGCGCCGCTTCGGCCGACAACGCTTCTGCCGACAATACGGCGCCCGCGCCCAAGTCCGAGGACCGCATTGCGCAGGTGCTGCAGGATGCCGACAAGGGCACCAATGCCGATGTCGTCGCCGTTGCGCCGCGCAAGGTGAGGACCATGGTGGTCAAGTCGGACGGCTCGCTGGTGCCGCGTGAAGATCCGGCGGCGCCCGCCGCGCCGCTAGTGGCCGCTACCGAGCCGGTCGATCCGGCGCCGCAGCATGTTGCCCCAGCGGCCCAAGCCAACGCGGACCAGACCGGCACCGTGGCGCCTGCCGCCGCCCAGGCGGACGACGAGCCGGCCCTCAAGCCGGTCGCCAAGCAGAAAGCCGAGGCCCAATCGGCGAACACGCCGGCAAAGGTTCCGCTCGCGCCGCAGCGTCCGTCCGACCAGCCGGTCGATGTTGTCGGCGAGGTCAAGCCCGATCAGGTTGCGTCCATAGATCCCGCATCGACCGCGGCCGGCGGTGGCTCGTGGTCGATGCAGATCGCCTCGCAGCCGACCGTCGAAAGCGCCCAGTCCAGCTATCAGGATCTGCAGCGCCGCTATGGCAGTGTGCTTGCCGGGCGTACCGCCAACATCGTCAAGGCCGAGATCGCCGGAAAAGGCACGTTCTACCGCGTGCGCGTTCCGGCCCAGTCACGCAATGACGCGATCAATTTGTGCACCAGCTACAAGGCCGCCGGCGGCAACTGCTTCGTCTCGCGCTAAAGCCGGGGCCAACCATCAAAAGCCGGCGCGGTCCACCGCGCCGGCTTTTTTCATGGGGAAAGCAGATCCGGCGTTATCCCGGATGAGTCCCTGGCGATTCCCTTTGATCGCACAAAGCCCTAAACTGCCGACATGACCGAATCAAAATCCATGATCCTCGGCTGTGCCGGGAAATCGCTTACCCGCGAAGAAATCAATTTCTATCGCAATGAATGCCCGTGGGCCTTCATCCTGTTTGCGCGCAACATTGGCGAGACCGAACAGATCCGCGATCTGGTCGCCGAGATGCGGGACTGCATAGGGCGTCCGGACGCGCTGGTGTTCATCGATCAGGAAGGCGGCCGTGTGCAGCGCTTGCGACCGCCGCTGGCACCGAACTATCCCGCCGGCGGCGCGCTCGGCGCGCGGTGGCGCGACGATCATGATGCCGGCGCCCGAGCGGCCTGGTTGATGGCGCGGCTGCATGCCTTCGACCTGCTGCGCTACGGCATCACAGCCGATTGCCTGCCGGTGCTCGACGTGCCGATCGAAGGCGCCAGCGATGTCATCGGCGCGCGGGCCTATGGCAAGGATCCGCGACCGGTGATCGAGCTCGGCCGCGCAGCCGCGGAAGGGCTGATGTCGGGCGGCGTGCTGCCGGTCATGAAGCATATTCCGGGCCATGGACGTGCCTTTGCCGACACGCATTTCGAACTGCCGGTGGTCAATGCCTCGCTCAGCGATCTGCAGCGGCATGATTTCGCCCCGTTCAAGGAGCTTAGCCATCTGCCGATGGCGATGACAGCCCATGTCGTCTACAGCGCGATCGACCCCAACAATCCGGCGACCACCTCCGGCAAGGTCATCGACGAGATCATCCGGCGCGAAATCGGCTTCGACGGGCTGCTGATGAGCGACGACACCTCGATGAAGGCACTTTCTGGGGATTTCCCGACAAAGGCGGCATCGATCCTTGCGGCGGGCTGCGATCTGGTCCTTCACTGCAACGGCGTTTTCGAGGAGATGGCCGGCATCGCATCGCGCACCACAGGGCTTGAGGGCACGTCGCTGGAGCGCGCCAAGCGGGCGCTGACCTATATAAAGACCCGTGACACGGTCGAAGAA
>NZ_RZTF01001030.1:0-270 GCF_004023175.1 Mesorhizobium sp. M7A.F.Ca.MR.362.00.0.0 | reverse complement strand
TTCCATTCTTTTCAAGGAGGATAATAATATGTTTACAGACTCAAAAGTTGCCCTAGTCACTGGCGGTAATCGCGGAATTGGCTATGAACTGGTCCGCCAATTGGCTTTGAAAGGTTTTAAAGTTATCTTAACAAGCCGAGACTCAAAAAAAGGGCTAGAAGCTGTTAATAAACTTCGCAAATCAAATTTAGAAGTATCTTTTCTCGAGATGGATGTGAACAATCATGAAAGCATTCGCCAAGCCGCCATCACGGTAGATCAGCACTTTGG
>NZ_RZTF01001029.1:0-271 GCF_004023175.1 Mesorhizobium sp. M7A.F.Ca.MR.362.00.0.0 | reverse complement strand
ATAAGGTTCAAATGCCTTCATATTGCGCTTGTCATGTTCACCAGGATTTGTGAAATATCTGGAGTCAGTAATTTCTTGGCCTAAATAGCCTGTATAGCCGTTTTGCTTCAGCGTGGCCAGAAATTCGCCGAGGTTATGATGACCATCTCCCCAAATCAAATGGCCATAAGGATTGCCGTCAACAAAATGAGTATGGATGATGTTCGCCCCAAAGACATCGAACCAGTCTTGCAATGTTTCCCCTGCAACACCCATTGCAGTTGTGTCTACC
>NZ_RZTF01001028.1:0-271 GCF_004023175.1 Mesorhizobium sp. M7A.F.Ca.MR.362.00.0.0 | reverse complement strand
ATACCAGTGTTTATTATTAATATGCTGCTGATGTATTTCCTTGTATACCATTTTTGATTTCGTATTAACCAAACAATTAGGAGGGATATGAAATGCAGAAGATTTTGCTGACAGGATTTGATCCATTTGGAGGAGAAGCAACTAACCCAGCTTTAGAATCTGTTAAAAAGCTTGATGGTGTTAAAATTGGAGATTATTTAATAGAAGCACGAGAAGTTCCAACTGTTTTTGATGAATCAATAGCGAGATTAAAAGAATATATAAAGGAAAT
>NZ_RZTF01001027.1:0-272 GCF_004023175.1 Mesorhizobium sp. M7A.F.Ca.MR.362.00.0.0 | reverse complement strand
CAGTAAAAATGAATCGCTATACTATCTTTGTGAACAATTCGTAAATGCATGGTGGTTAGAGGGTTTTAATAAAGCAATTAAAAGAAAAAAACTTAGACTTCATTAAAATCAGGCGGTGCGCACACCGCTTGATTTTTTTCTGGTTTGTTCTAAATTGCCTCCTTGTCCCATATATTTAGAATAAGGACGAGCAGCAGGAGGGATTGACTAGGACAGTGAATAAAAAACTTAAAATCAGTATATTTGCAGTGGGACTCATCCTTCTTTTTTTC
>NZ_RZTF01001026.1:0-272 GCF_004023175.1 Mesorhizobium sp. M7A.F.Ca.MR.362.00.0.0 | reverse complement strand
GTTCTCCTTTTTTAACATGACGGATAAATCTCCCGTTGCCTCTAATACAGCAAATTCTACATCAGAGACTTGAAAGACATCCTTCCTGCGAAGTAGCTCTAACAGTTCATCTGTCGTATATCTTTCCTTTTTTAAATTATCTTCCATAATCTTCCCATCTTTGATAAATACAGTTGCTTTTCCTTCTATAAAATTGCGAAAACCTTTACTTTTTAAGGAAATTAAACCACTGAAAAAGGGAATAGCCGCAAAAATGACAATTCCAATAATTC
>NZ_RZTF01001025.1:0-272 GCF_004023175.1 Mesorhizobium sp. M7A.F.Ca.MR.362.00.0.0 | reverse complement strand
ACATAGTACTCTGTTAAAACAGGGATATCTGCATCGATTAAAGCTTGCTCAATTCTAAAACTAAATCGGTGTACAGACATCTTTTGACCTTCCACATAATTAAGATATAACTCTGCTGTAACTTGCCCAAAGTGTTTTAATTGTTCTGCAGTCAATTTATACTCAGCAATTCCTCTTACCCTGTCTGTTATAGTGACAGTGTCTACAAACTTACTACCATCAGCCATCCTCAAGACGATTTTACCCGTCACAGCATTGAGCGGTAATTCCAC
>NZ_RZTF01001024.1:0-272 GCF_004023175.1 Mesorhizobium sp. M7A.F.Ca.MR.362.00.0.0 | reverse complement strand
GGATGAACCCCGGCCTTTTTCATTTGTTTTGGTTGCTTATTCCGCCGGCGCCTCGACGGCCTCGCGCGAGCGGCCGAGCGTGACCTTGGCCAGCGTGAAGGAAATCACCGCACAGAGCGTGATGCCGGCCACCATCGGCAGCGGCGTGCCGTCGAAGAACACGCCGGCAACACCCATGGCGAGTGCGCCGATGGCGAAATGCAGCGTGCCCATCAGCGCCGACGCCGTGCCGGCGATCTCGCCATGCTCTTCCATGGCCAGCACCGAGGTGG
>NZ_RZTF01001023.1:0-273 GCF_004023175.1 Mesorhizobium sp. M7A.F.Ca.MR.362.00.0.0 | reverse complement strand
GTACGAAATTTGGTGTGGAAGTTATCAAAGCAGCCAAGAGGGCCAAGCCCGGAAGATATGCCTTTAATTTTGCGCATTTCTGCGAAAGAATATGTGGAAGGCGGCTACGAGGTGGAAGAAAGCATCGAGTTTTCGAAAGCGTATGTGGATGCAGGTGTGGATATATTCCATATAAGTGCAGGCGGAGAAGGCCCTATTGCAGCAGCAGGAAAACCTGGCACACATGTTGCTTACCAAGTGCCGTTCGCACGAGCATATAAACAGGCATTTAAT
>NZ_RZTF01001022.1:0-275 GCF_004023175.1 Mesorhizobium sp. M7A.F.Ca.MR.362.00.0.0 | reverse complement strand
GTAGATACCTTTATTAGTAGAGAATCAATTACGACCCAACTATTAAAGGATTTGAAGGTTATATCTAATGTGAAACAAATTCCAGATATAGGATTTACTTTGCCGAATAGATCAATAAAAACAAAGGAAACCTTACTAGCTAAAGGAGATGTGAAAATTGGCTTAACATTACTAGACTGGAGATTTGCTAAGAAGGATTCTACAGTTGAAGACATAGATAGATATATTTCAAAAGTTGCAAATGCCTGTAACGAACTATTTTCACAAAACAATAA
>NZ_RZTF01001021.1:0-275 GCF_004023175.1 Mesorhizobium sp. M7A.F.Ca.MR.362.00.0.0 | reverse complement strand
ATATAAATTTGACCGAGTAATCTACTCAAATAACAACATAGATGTCTTCCTAGATTCTAATTGGGATGAAAAGTCCCTTATTACGAATGTTGTCTTGAAAGATAACTACGATCAAGAATACGTAATAAAGCCAAATCAAAATGGAATGAAATTTGCAAAAGGAGAAATTTCCTTTAAGAAATATACAAAGCTACAAAGGAAAGAAGATACACAAGGAATTTGGGCTTTTATTTTTTCAGTCGTTCCATTATTGCTCTTATTTAGTATTATAAGAA
>NZ_RZTF01000101.1:5672-17577 GCF_004023175.1 Mesorhizobium sp. M7A.F.Ca.MR.362.00.0.0 | reverse complement strand
CCTCATCCGTCTCGGCGCTGCGCGCCGATCCACCTTCTCCCACAAGGGGAGAAGGGAAGAGTGTGCTACGGCATCAACTGATACTCATAAAGCTTCTGGTAGAGCCCACCCTGCTTGAGCAAGGTCTTGTGCGGGCCGCTTTCCACCACCTTGCCGGCTTCGAGCACCACGATCGTGTCTGCCTGGTGCACCGTCGATAGACGGTGCGCGATGACGATCGTCGTGCGGCCTTCCGTCAATTGCTGCAGCGCGTCGCGGAACAGCGCTTCCGATTCGGCATCAAGCGCGCTGGTCGCTTCGTCCAGCAGCAGGATCTCGGCATTGCGCAGCATGGCGCGTGCGATCGAGATCCGTTGACGCTGGCCGCCCGATAGCAGGCCGCCATTCTCACCCACATCCGTCTCGTAGCCTTTCGCCTGTGCGCTGATGAAGTCATGGGCGTTGGCCGCCTTGGCGGCGGCGATCACCTCTTCGTCGGTCGCACCCTCGCGCCCAAGCCGGATGTTGTGCATGATGGTGCCGGCAAACAGGAATGTATCCTGGCTGACATAGGCGATCTTTTCCCGCAGCGATGCGAGCGTCGCATGGGAAATATCCTGGCCGTCGAGCAGCACCCTGCCGCTCTTCGGGTCGTACATGCGCATGATCAAGTTCAGAACGGTCGACTTGCCGCCGCCGGAAGGCCCGACCAGCGCCGTCATCTTGCCGGGCGCAAGCGTCAGATCGAACCTGTCCAGCACCGGCGGCCCGTTTTGATAAGCGAAGTCGACGGCGTCGAACCGGATCTCGCCCGGTCCGGCCAGAAGCGGCTTCGCGCCGGGCTTCTCCACCAGGGTCAGCGGCTGGTCGGCGAGCTCGAACATCATGCGCACGCCGACAATACCGCTTTCCAGCGATATGCGCACGCGCGCAAGGCGCTTTGCCGGCTCATAGGCAAACAGGAGCGCCCCGATGAAGGCCATGATGTTTCCCGGCATCTGGCCGCCCTGCAAGACCAGGAAGCCGCTAACGAAGATGGCCCCGGCAATTGCCAGCCCGGCCAGCGTCTCCATCACCGGGCTTGTCGCAGCCTCCAGCGTCGCGATGTTATTGGCCCGGTTCTCGACGTCCGACACGGCCTTGTACATGCGGTTGCGCATTGCGCCTTCGAGGTTGAAGGATTTGACGACGCGCACGCCGATTGCCGTTTCCTGCATCACCTGCACGATCTGGCCGACCGAGCGAAACTCCATCGCGGCGAACTTGCGAACACGTTTGAGGATGCGGTTGACCCCGTAGATAGCCAAGGGGCCGACGACGAAGCAGATTATAGACAAGGCTGGCTGCTGCCAGACCATGACTCCTACCAGGACAACCAGCGACAACAGATCGCGCACATAGGACGTGACAACGAGGTCGAGCACGTTGCGCGCCGCCTGCGCATTGTTGGTCATGCGTGTGATCAGGTCGGACGACGAGGTCGAATGGTAGAATTCGATGCCTTGCGCCAGGATTCGGTCGTAGATCTTGCGCTGGCGATCGGCGATGATGGCGTTGCCGACCCGGCTCATGAAATAAGCCTGGATGAAGTTGGCGAGACCCTTGAGAATGAAGATCGTGGCGACCCCCGCCGCAATCAGGTTGACGCGGTCAATCCGCTTGAAGACCACGAATTCGTCGGTGATCTCTTTGAGAATCCAGGCGCTGGCGCCGGTCGTGGCGGCCACCACAAGCATCGACAAGATCGCGGCGCCGTAGCCAAACCTGTGCTGATAAAAGGATTCCCGGATCAACCTCGCAACGAGGCGCTGGTTTTCCGTCGAGCGGAAGAAACGAAACAAACGGCGGATCCTTGAAACCGGGACAACGAAGGCGGCTTATAGAGGGAGTTGCGGCCGGATGGAACCATCCGCGGCCGCCGCGGACAAACCGCTGTTGCAAGCGGCATCGACGGGATGCGATTTTCAGCCTCGGCACGATCAGATGATTCTTTTGACGGGATGACGACAGATGGCTTTCGACCTTATCGTTCGCGGCGGCACACTGCCTGATGGCAGGGTTGCCGACATAGGCATCAGCAGTGAGACGATCGCGGCGATCGAGCCCACTCTGCAGGGTTCTGCGCGGACCGAGGTCGACGCCCGCGGCAACCTGGTCTCGCCGCCCTTCGTCGATCCGCATTTCCACATGGACGCCACGCTCTCCTACGGCATTCCGCGCATCAATGCGTCGGGTACACTGCTCGAAGGCATTTCGCTATGGGGCGAGTTGAAGCCGCTTTTGACGCATGAGGCGGTGCGTGATCGCGCATTGGCCTATTGCGACTGGGCGGTGTCGATGGGCCTGCTCGCAATCCGCACCCATGTCGATGTCTGCGATGACAGGCTGCTGGCGGTCGAGGCGCTGCTCGAGGTCAAGAAGACGGTCGCTCCCTATATCGACCTGCAACTGGTCGCTTTCCCGCAGGACGGGTTTTATCGCGCTCCATCGGCGCGTGAAAACACCATTCGCGCGCTCGACATGGGCGTCGACATTGTCGGCGGCATCCCGCATTTCGAGCGCACCATGGCCGACGGCACGCGCTCGGTAACGGAGCTGTGCGAGATCGCGGCCAGGCGCGGCCTGATGGTCGACCTGCATTGCGACGAGACCGATGATCCGCTGTCGCGTCACATCGAACAGCTTGCGTATGAGACGCAGCGCCTTGGTCTGCAGGGCAAGGTCGCCGGTTCGCACCTTACCTCGATGCATTCGATGGACAATTACTATGTCTCGAAGCTGCTGCCGCTGATCGCCGAGGCCGACGTCTCGGTCATTCCCAATCCGCTGATCAACATCATGCTGCAGGGCCGCCACGACACCTTCCCGAAGCGCCGGGGCCTGACTCGGGTCAAGGAAATGCTGGCGCTCGGCATTCGCGTCGGCTGGGGCCAGGATTGCGTGCTCGATCCCTGGTATTCGCTAGGCACCGCCGACATGCTCGATGTCGCCTTCATGGGCCTGCACGTCGCTCAGATGTCGAGCCCGGCCGAGATGGCGCGCTGCTTCGACATGGTCACCAACGTCAATGCCGCGATCATGGGCCTCGATCATCTCGGCCTGGCGGTCGGCAAGCGCGCCAGCCTGGTCGTCCTCGATGCCGGCAATCCGGTGGAGGCCCTGCGCCTGCGCGCCGAACGCCTGTGCGTCATCGCCAGGGGCAAGGTGGTGGCGGAGCGGACGAAGCAGGAAACCAGGCTGTCCATCGACGGAAGGCCGGTACTTGTGAACCGACGGCACCATTCGCATCAGGACCAATAGGACACCGCACCTGCATCAAGGCTCTGAGCTTCGCCCGTCCGGAAATAAGTCTACATTAAGGCTCCACTTTTATTCGAGGAGGATTCCATGTGGCGCAAGACTGTGATGGCGGTGGCGTTGACGGTGCTTTGCACCGGCTGCACGACGGTGACGGCAGAGGACCGCCGCGCCGCCGACGAAGCGAAATGCCGGTCCTACGGCTTCGTCAAGAAGAATGACGCCTTTGCCGAGTGTCTGCAGCGCATCGATCTGGAGCGGCGTGCGGAGCTCAGACGCACCCCGGCTTTCGACCCCTGGGACAGGCCGGTGATCTATCGGCCCATTATTCTCAGGCCGCAGCCAAAAGGGAACTGAATCGCGCAGACCCAGCCGATTCCCGAGGCTGGCCTTGCCGATTTCCGGTTTTCTCCTCGTCAAAGCCGCCGCTTCCGTCTACGACGCGGCTAACTAGGGAGGAATCGGGATCGGCATGACGCAGCCCGTGGCGCAGAATTCGACGATCAGGAATGTGCTTCTGGCCGGCATTCTGCTGATGCTGGCCGGCGACTTCCTGTTTGCGCTGAACGACGCCATGGGCAAGTGGCTGGTCGCCAGCTTCTCCGTCGGCCAGGTGGTGCTGATCCGCTCTATCGGCGCCTTCTTCGTGCTCGGCCCGATGATCGCCAATCAGGGCCCGGCCAAGCTGTTTCGCATGGAACGCCTGGAGCTGCAGCTGCTGCGGGTGGTGATGACCACGCTCGACACCGCGCTATTCTATGCCGCCGTGGTCTATCTGCCGCTTGCCGATGTGATGAGTTTCTACATGGCCGGGCCGATCTACGTTGCGGCACTCTCGCACCTCCTGCTTGGCGAAAAGGTCGGCTGGCGCCGCTGGATGGCGATCCTGCTCGGCTTCTGCGGCGTTTTGATCATGCTGAAACCGTCCTCGGCGGCGTTCTCGCTGTCATCGGGTTTTGCGCTGGTAGGCAGCATCTCCTTCGCCTTCGCCATCATCCTCAACCGCCGCCTGCGTGGCACCAGCGACACCAATCTGGTGACATGGCAGACCATCGGCACGCTGCTGGTCGGCGGTGTGCTGACCATCGGCGCCTGGCAGACGCCGTCGGCACTCGATCTCGGCGCCATGCTGCTGCTCGGTATCGTCTCCTGCGGCGCCCACCTGATGATCACCAGGGCGCTCAAGCTGGCGCCGGCTTCGACATTGGCGCCGCTGCACTACACACTGCTGCTGTGGGCGGTGGTGTTCGGCCTGGTGTTCTTCGGCGACGTTCCCGGTCCGCGCATCCTGATCGGCTCGGCCATCGTTGTTCTCGCCGGCCTGTTCATCTTCCATCGCCAGAAAGTGGTCGAAACCACTGTGCCGCCCGAAAACGTGCCGAAGGGCGTGAGTTAGTCCAGGCTCAGCCCCGGTGTATTGCTGCCAGATGCCACGAAAACTCCGGCGTCTCCATCAGCGCCTTGCAGCGAGCGAAACGGCCATCGGCATAAGCGCGAAAATCATCGACCGGGTTGTTGTTGGCGAGCTGGATCAGCCCCCACAAGGTCCACAACAGGTCGCACATTGCCTTGTAGATGACGATGCGGCCGCGCTCCGCCGGCCTCGCCTCGCCGCCGAAATAAGCGCGTATCATCTCTTCGTCCTGGGCGGCGTCGAACTTGCCCTCCACGCTGAGGTCGCCAAGGTCCCAGAGCGGATCGTTCATGCCCGAATATTCCCAGTCGACGATCCACATCCGCTCGCCAGTATCGAGAAAGTTCTCGCACAGCGGATCGCAGTGGCAGGCGACGATCGGCAGCGGATGGGCGGCCAGCGCCGAGCGGACGCTCTCGGCGTCTCGCACCACGTCATGATAACCGGCGGGCAGGGCGACCTCCTTGGTGGACAGCACCTTGAGGTAATCGTCGATCATCGCGAACAATTCGAAGCGGAAGGGAAACACCGCGCCTGAATCGTGCAGCTTGCGAAAGGCTTCGCCGGCGCGTGCCGGACTGCCCGGACGTGTCCGGAATTTCTCCGGCGCCATCGTTTCGGCGCCGGCGATGTAGCGTGTCACCATCATCCCGGTGCCGGGGTCGACATGCAGCACCTCGGGACTGACCCCCGCTTTTGCAGCTTCGCGCGCGGCCACCGCTTCGTTGGCCCGGTTGATGTATTCCTCGGTGCCCTTGCCGGGAATGCGCAGGCAGAAGTCGCCGGCCTTGAAGACGAGATTGGTGAGGCCGCCCAGCCGTTCCAGCGGCCCGCTGTAGCCGGCCAGCATGGGAATGGCGTCCAGTGCGGCACGCGCCTCGTCTGTCACCATGCCTGCGCCCCCACGCTGTTATTTGTCGCAGCGACGGTTCCACAATTTTCGCGCTTTGGCTATCATCACTGCGAGATCAAAAATTGGCGGACTGGATAAAAGTGGCGGACAGCAAACATCAGGGCGCGCTCGGCGCGGCCTACGCGGCAAAACGGCCCGAAGAGGTGGCTGCACTCTATGACCGCTGGTCGGAAACCTATGACGCCGACATGTCGGCCGCCGGCTATCGCCATCCGACGATCTGCCTTGCGTTGCTGGCCCGCCATCTGCCGCGCGGTTCAGCACCGCTGCTCGATGCCGGGGCCGGCACCGGGCTCATCGGTGAATGGCTTGATATTGCTGGTTATCCCCTGGTCGAGGCACTCGATATTTCACAAGGCATGCTGGATCAGGCGGCCCGCAAGGGCGTCTATTCCGCGCTCCACTGCCTTGCGCTCGGCGGTCATCTGCCCTTTGCCGACGATGCCTATGCCGGGATAATCTCGGCCGGCGTCTTCACCTCGGGCCATGTCGGCATCGAGGGGCTGGACGAGCTAATCCGCATCTGCCGCCCGGGCGGCGTGATCGTGCTGACGGTCAAGAACACGCTGTGGGATGCCGGCTTTGCCACGCGTGTCGGCGAGATCGAGGCGCAAGGCCTCGTCACCCGCGTTGAGGAAACGCGTCCTTACGTCTCCATGCCGGGCGAAGCCGACACCGTGCCAAGCCGCGGCCTCGCTTTGCGCGTTATTTGACCTACGCTTTGACCCTGGCGCCTGCCGGATCATACATCGGCTCGAGGTGGATATTGGCCGGTGTCCTCTCCATCGCAACCACCAGTTCATAGCCGCCGGAGACGAGAAAGTCGTCGCTCACCCCGTCGACGTTGCGCACATAGCCGTAGCCGATGTTCCTGCCCAGCGTGTAGCCGTAACCGCCGCTGCTGAGATAACCGACCGGCTCGCCATTGCGCAGGATGGTTTCGCGGCCGAGCAGCACGATCTCGGGGTCTTCGACCGTGAAGCCGGCAAAGCGTTTCTTCAGTGCCGCGCCGCTGGTCTTTTCCAGCGCGCGCCGTCCAACGAAATCGGTGTTCTTGCGCAGCTTGACCGCCCAACCGAGCCCGGCTTCCTGTGGCGTGTCGTTGGGGGTGATATCGGATCCCCAGGCGCGATAGCCTTTTTCCAGCCTTAGCGATTCCAGCGCCCGATAGCCGACCGGTCGGATGTCATGCTTCTCGCCTGCCGCCATCAGTGCGTCGAAGACCTCGCCGGTGGCCGCGATCGGCACATGCAGTTCCCAGCCGAGTTCGCCGACATAGGTGACGCGCAGTGCCCGAACCGTGTGGCCGGCGATGGCAATCTCGCGCACATGGCCGAACGGGAAGCCGGCATTCGACACGTCGGCTCCGGTCGCCACCGAGAGCACGTCGCGCGCCCGAGGACCCATCAGCGACAGCGTGCCGAAATCCTCGGTGACGTCGACAAGCATGGTGTCGAGCCCTTCGCCGATATGATCGCTGATCCATGAGAAATCATGCGTGCGGAAACCGGTGCCGGTGACGATATAGAACTTCTCTTCGGCCAGCCGCGCCACCGTCAGATCGGCCTCGATGCCGCCGCGCGTGTTGAGAAGCTGCGTATAGGTCAGCCGGCCGACCGGCTTGCTGACGTCGTTGGCGCAGATCCAGTCCAGCGCCTTCAACGCATCTGGCCCGGTCAGCTCGTATTTGGCGAAAGACGATTGATCGAAGATGCCGACCTTATCCCGCACATGCCGGTGTTCGTCGCCGACCGCCGCGAACCAGTTCTGCCGGCCCATCGAATAGATGTCCTGCGGCTCGACGCCTTCGGGCGCGAACCAGTTCGGCCGCTCCCAGCCGAGCTTCGAGCCGAACACGGCGCGCTGCTGTTTCAGCCGCTCGTACAGCGGCGAGACGATGCGCGGCCTCCCGCTGGCGTACTCTTCATGCGGAAAGCCGATCGTATAGTGTTTGCCATAGGCCTCCAGCGTGCGGTCGCAGACCCACTGCCGGTCGCGGTGCAGGTTGGAAAAGCGCCTGATGTCGACCACCCACAGGTCGAGCGGTGCTTCGCCATCGACCACCCACTGCGCCAGCACCCAGCCGGCGCCGCCGCCCGAGGCGATGCCGAAGGCGTTGAAGCCGGCGCCGACGAACATGTTGGCGCATTCGGGCGCTGTGCCGAGAATGAAATTGCCGTCCGGCGTAAAACTCTCCGGCCCGTTGATCATCTGCTTGACGCCGACGGTTTCCAGCGCCGGCACACGCGCGATCGCTTGGCTCATGTGCTGCTCGAAATGGTCGTAGTCGTCGTCGAACAGCCTGAATTCCCAATCATTGGGAACGTCGTCGCCGGGGAGACCAGTCGCCCAGGCCTGCGGGTTAGGCTCATAGCCGCCCATCACCAGCCCGCCGACTTCCTCCTTGAAATAGGTGCGTCGGTCAGGGTCGCGGATGGTCGGCGCGTCGGTCGCCAGCCCGTCGATCTTCTCGGTGATGATGTACTGGTGCTTCACCGGCTGAAGCGGCACGTTGATGCCGGCCATGGCCCCCACTTGCCGCGCCCATTGGCCGGCGCAGTTGACCACCTTGTCGCAGGCGATGTCGCCCCTGCTGGTCTTCACCGCCGCGATGCGGCCGTCCTTCATCTCGAAGCCGGTGACGCGGACATCCTCGAACAGTTTGGCGCCATGCATGCGCGCGCCCTTGGCCAGCGACTGCGTGATGTCGGAGGGGCTCGCCTGGCCGTCGGTCGGCAGCCAGGAGGCGCCGACGAGATCGCCGGTCTCCAGCAGCGGCCACATTCTTTTCACCTCGTCCGGCGACAGCAATTGCATGTCCATGCCGAAGCTTTTTGCTGTCGTCGCCAGCCTTTTGTACTCGGTCCAGCGGTCGGCGTTGGTGGCGAGCCTGAGGCAGCCGGTCATCTTCCAGCCGGTGGCGAGACCGGTCTCGGCCTCCAGTCCCTTGTAGAGGTCGACGGAGTATTTCAGCACGCGGGTGATAGACGCCGACGAGCGCAATTGCCCGACAAGGCCGGCGGCATGCCAGGTCGAACCCGAGGTCAGCTTGCCCTGCTCCAGCAGCACCACGTCAGCCTTGTGGTCGCGCGCCAGATGATAGGCCGTCGAACAGCCGATGATGCCGCCGCCGATGACGACGATGGCGGCCTGGCTCGGCAATGTCATGATTTCTGTATCCCGTATTTTGTCCGGTAGTTTTCCAGTGCCGCGTCGAGCCGGGCGAGGTTTTCCTCGGTGTAGGCGACGTAGTCGATGCCCGGTGCGTCGAGATAGAGCTCGGAGACCATGCTCCACATCGCCTCGCGCAGCAGCGAGGCGCATTGCATGGCCGCGTGCGAACGGCGGATCGCCTCGTCCGGTTCCTTCATGAAGTAGGCGGTCAGGAAGGCAAAGGATTCCTCGTCGCTCATGCCGGCGTTGGAGGCGGCGCCTGCGAGGTCGAACATCGCCGTGTTGAAGCCGGCATATTCGAAGTCGATCAGCCATAGTCTGTTGCCGTCGTCGAGAATATTGGCCGGCAACAGGTCATTGTGGCCAAAGACGATCGGCAGCAGTTTCTGCGCGCGCTCCAGTTCGTCGGCCAGTGTCAAAAGGCGCGGCAAGTCGCTGCGCTTGCGGCTGCCGCCTTCTTCAAGCGTGCGCGCATAGTCGCGAATGACATGGAACACCCAGAACATGAAGCCGGCGCCCGAGACGTGATTGGGCATCTCCCGGTGGAAGGCGCGCATCAGGGCCGCGACCCGGCCGAGATTGGCGCGCACGTCTTCCGCCAGATAGGTTTTCGCACCGAGAAATTCCGTCACCAGTATGCCTGGTTCGGCATGGCGGACGGCTGGCGCGAAACCGGCGGCATGCGCCGCCCGCGCGGTCATAACCTCGCGCTCGCGAAAGACATGGTGGAACGGATAGTCCTTGCCGAAGCGCACGACATGTCGTCCGGCCGCGTCCTTGACCACATAATTCGCGTTGCTCAGGCCGCCGGGCAGCGGTGCGATCTCGATGCCACCGGTCCAGCAGGGCAGGGCGCGGATGCGATCTTCGGCGGTCACGGAACATCCCTGGTTTGCTGGGCTTCGACAAGGCGCCGTGAACAGCGCAACGATGGCGGGAGAAACGTAAATGATCTCGTCGGTGCGGGACGCCAGGATCGGTATCCCGCACCGCACCGACGAGCCCCTTGGCCAGGTTTTTGAGCCCGGCATCCGCCCCCGCGGATCTGAAAATTCCTTGAACAGGCACGTTCCAAACGGCCTGATCGCTGAGTTGCGGCTCTGCCCCCAGTCGCAGATCTGAAGCCTTTTGATGTCTTCGATTTCACGCCAGGGCTGCCCGCTTGTCAATAAAAAGGTGTGACTTTTTTTGGGTATTTTGCCTGAAAGCATAAGGTAGTTCCTTTAAAAGCACTTGAATTACCTTAAAATCGGTCAGGAGCATCAGTTCGGGAAACCAGATGGCCCAGTCCAAACGACACGGCGAGATCCTGCGGCTCCTGCAGGAAGAGGGCACCGTCACCATCGCCAGCCTGGCCGACCGGCTGGGCGTGTCGCTGGAGACGGTGCGCCGCGACGTCAAGCCCCTGACTGGTGATGGCTCTGTCCTCAAGATGCATGGCGCCATCGGCCTGCCGTCGATGATCGGCGAAGCGCCGTTCGAACGGCGCATGCGTGAGAACGCCGACGCCAAGCGCGTCATTGCCCGCATGGTCGCCGCCACCATACGCGACGGCGAATCGATCATGCTCGACACCGGCACGACGACCTCGTTCCTTGCGCGTGAACTGCTCGGCCACCGGCGCCTGACGGTCGTCACCAATTCCTCGGATATTGCCCGCACCCTGGCCACCATCAACGGCAACAAGGTCTATATGGCGGGCGGCGAGCTGCGCAGCGATTCCGGCGCTGCTTTCGGCGCCTCGGCAATCGATTTTGTCAGTCGTTTTTCGGTCAGCCACGCCATCATTTCCACCGGCGGCGTCGACGCGGTGATGGGCGTCATGGATTTTGATCTGGATGAGGCCGAGTTCGCCCGCATGGTGCTGTCGCGCGGCCAGCGGTCCCTCGTCATCACCGATCACTCGAAATTCGGCCGTCTTGGTCTGGTCCAGGTCTGCGGCTTCGACAGCTTTTCCGAACTCGCCACCGACCGCTCGCCGCCGCACGACTTGGCTGCCGCCCTGGCCCAGGCCGGCGCGCGGCTCAGTATCGCCGGCGAGGAAGCCGGGTTCTAGCCGAACACCAGCGACTGGTGGGCGCAGACGCCCGCAAAAGTGCCACCCGATACCGCAAAGGCAATATTGTGCATCGAGCGTGCCGCGTCGCCGGCGGCGTAGACGCCGGGCACGGTCGTCTGCTGCCTGTCATCGACTGATATCACCGGGCCGAGGAGGCCTTCGGAGAAGCCGCAGCCGAGCTGTTCGGCCAGCGGGCTGGCCATGATGTTGCGCGGAGCGGTGAACATCGCCCTGACGCCGGCCTTTCTGCCGTCGTCGAGGTGGACGATCAATCCGCCGGAGCCGTCTTCCCTTAGCTCGGCAACGCTGGTGGGCTCAAACCGCACCTTTCGGCTCTCCAGCGCGCGCATCTGCTCTGTGTCGGGTTCGAACAGGCCATTGCCGAACAGTGTGACATCGCCCCAATCGGCGATCAGCTGTGCCTGATGCAGGGACATCGAGCCGGTTGCGAGCACGCCGAGCGGCCCGCCGGAAACCTCGTAGCCGTGGCAATAGGGGCAGTGCAGCACGCTCCTGCCCCAGAGCTCGGCAAGCCCGGCAACCTCCGGCAGGATATCGCGCACCCCGGTGGCCAGCACCAATCGTGCGGCACCGAATGTCTCGTCGCCATCGGTGGTGATTTCGAAATCGCTGCTGCCGGCGGCAACGGCCTTGTCGGCGCGCCCGTCGACAACCCTGGCTGTCGGGTAGGCCAGCAGCTGCCGCCTTGCGTCAGCCAGGATTGCGCCAGGCGCGCGCCCGTCCTGGCCGAGGAAGCCGTGCGAATGCTCGGCAAAGCGGTTGCGCGGCTGGCCGGCGTCGATCACCAGCACCTTGCGTCCTGCCCGCGCCACCTGGATGGCGGCGGACAGGCCGGCAAAGCTGCCGCCGATGACGGCAAGATCATACTGCATGGCTGGAGACTCCAATGAGATCAAAACGGCGGCGGAAATCGGCGGTCAGGTCGGCCAGCGTGATGCGGCTCAGCTTCTCCGCCAGCAGCCTTTCGGCGGCGATGCGAAAATCGTCGAGGACGGCGATCACCGCCTGCTCGACGAGGCAGCCGGGGCTTTCCGGCTCTGTGCTGAAC
>NZ_RZTF01000101.1:1210-5662 GCF_004023175.1 Mesorhizobium sp. M7A.F.Ca.MR.362.00.0.0 | reverse complement strand
GTGCTGAACGGCAGCCGCGTCTCGCCACGGGCGACGCTGATCTCGGCCAGGGATATTTTCTCGGGCGCCCGCCCGAGCAGCCAGCCGCCACCGTGCCCGCGCGACGAGGTGACGATGCCGGCATCGCGCAAGCCTGCGATGGTGCGGCGGACCACAACCGGATTGGTGTGGATGAAGGTGGCAAGCTGCTCGGAGGTCAACGCCTGTTCGGGCTTCTCGGCCATGTGGACGAGAATGTGCAAGGTCGAGGACAGTCGGCTGTTGCGCTTCATGTAACTTAGTTAGTTACGATTGGCGATGCCGTCAAGTGTTCGCCGGTCGCCACTTCCCAGCATCGCCTCCGCCGTGTTTAGTCCGGCCATGGCTTTCACCATCCGCCAGCTGCAGTTCTTCATCGCCGTCGCCGAGCAAGGCACGGTCTCGGGCGCCGCGCAGAACCTGTCGATCTCACAATCGTCGGTCACCGAAGCGATCAAGGAGCTCGAAAGCGATCTCGGCGTCGAACTGTTCGAGCGCCATCCGCGTGGCCTCAACATCACCCACAAGGGCCACCAGTTCCTGCGCCACGCGACGAAGATCCTCGCGGACGTTTCCGACGCGCGCCGCTCTTTCTCCGGCGAGCAGGCGGTGGCGGCCGGCCGGCTGCAGCTCGGCGTCACCTCGCTGGTTGCTGGTTATGTGCTGTCGGATCTGCTTGCCCGCTACCGCCGCGCCTATCCCGGTGTCGAGGTCTCGGCCATCGAGGACAATGGCGATTATCTCGAACACCTCCTGATCGGCGGCAAGCTCGACATTGCCGTCATGGTCACCTCCAATTTGCGCGACCGCACCGCGTTGCAGTCGGAAATCCTCGAAGTCTCGGCCTATCGGCTGTGGCTGCCGCTCGGTCATCCGCTCGTCGGCGCCGACATCATCAGCATTGGCGACATTGCCTCCGAAACGCTGATCATGCTGACCGTCGACGAGATCGAGGAGAATACCGGCAAGCTGCTGACGGCAATCGGCGCCAAGCCGCATGTCGCCTTCCGCACCCGTTCCGTGGAAGCCGTGCGCAGTCTCGTCGCCACCGGCGCCGGCGTGGCGCTGCTGCCCGACCTCGTCTACCGGCCCTGGTCGCTGGAAGGCGACCGCATCGAATCGCGCGATATTTCCGGCTCCTTGCCGGTGGTCCAGGTGGGCATGGTCTGGCGGCGCGGCTCCGGTCTGCCGCAGGCCGCGCGCGATTTCATCGGTCTTGCCCAGTCGCAACGGACGGTTCGCCAGCGTCCCTGAGAGATCGGCTGCCAACCTATCGGAAAAACCGATATCGCCCTTCTGATAAATGAATTTGCGAAACCGGAATTTTCAAAGCACTTTCCGGTTCAGGGACCAAAGCCGCCATCAGAGCGGCATCAAGCCCAACGGACGAACTGACAGTTTTCAGTCCGCGCGTGACCCCTAGCGAAGACCGAAACCGGCCTTCGGGGCCAGGCGCCTAAATGGGAGATCGACAATGAATTCATTCCTGAAGTCGTGCACTGCTCTGACGGTCGCGCTGACCTTCTCCGGTCAAGCCGTCGCCCAGGTCAAGGAACTTGGCAAGGGCGAGGGCCAGGTCAATATCGTTGCCTGGCCGGGCTACATCGAGCGCGGCGAAACCGACAAGGGCTATGACTGGGTGACCTCCTTCGAGAAGGAGACCGGCTGCAAGGTCAACGTCAAGACCGCCAACACCTCCGACGAGATGGTCTCGCTGATGAATGAGGGCGGTTTCGACCTCGTCACGGCTTCGGGCGATGCTTCGCTGCGCCTCGTTGCCGGCAAGCGCGTGCAGCCGATCAACACCGATCTCATCCCGAGCTGGAAAACGGTCGACGAGCGCCTCAAGGACGCGCCGTGGTTCACCGTTGGCGGCGCCCATTACGGCGTTCCCTACCAGTGGGGTCCGAACGTCCTGATGTACAACACCGACGTGTTCAAGGAAGCTCCCAAGAGCTGGAATGTCGTCTTCGAGGAAATGAAGCTGCCGGACGGCAAGTCCAACAAGGGCCGCGTCCAGGCCTATGACGGGCCGATCCACGTCGCGGACGCCGCCAACTATCTGATGTTCCACAAGCCGGAACTCGGCATCAAGGATCCCTACGAATTGAACGAGGACCAGTACAAGGCGGCACTCGACCTGCTGCGCGTCCAGCGCACGCTGGTCGGCCGCTACTGGCATGACGCCGCCATTCAGGTCGACGATTTCCAGAACGAGGGCGTCGTCGCTTCCGGCTCGTGGCCTTTCCAGGTCAACACGCTGGTCGCCGCCAAGAAGCCGATAGCGTCCACCATTCCGGAGGAGGGCGCGACCGGTTGGGCCGACACCACGATGATGGAAGCCGATTCGGCCAACCCCAACTGCGCCTATATGTGGATGGAACATTCGCTGTCGCCCAAGGTGCAGGGCGACGTCTCGGCCTGGTTCGGTTCGCTGCCCGTGGTGCCCGCCGCCTGCAAGGGCAATGAGCTTTTGACCGACGAGGGCTGCAAGACCAACGGCTACGAGAACTTCGACAAGATCAAGTTCTGGAAGACCCCGGTGTCGAAATGCGCCACCCAGAACGACCAATGCGTGCCGTACTACCGCTGGGTGTCGGACTATATCGGCGTCATCGGCGGAAGGTGATTCCGCGCTTCGCCTGAGAGTGCAGCGCCGCCCCTCACCTTACCCTCTCCCCGTGAAGAAGCGGGGAGAGGGGGGTCACCGGCCTTGGAGTGCTTCCCTTCTCCCCGTCACTGTACGGGGAGAAGGTGCCGGCAGGCGGATGAGGGGCTGCGCAAACGCCCGCTAGAAGAACGCTGCACCGCAGCCCGAATTGATTTGCCTGACAGATCAGGACAGCCCATGACCTCCGCCGTCTCCTTCCAGAAAGCCTCGCGCCATTTCGGCAGCGTGCGCGCCGTCGACGCGGTCGATCTCGACATCGTGCCGGGCGAATTCTTCGCCATGCTCGGCCCGTCAGGTTCCGGCAAGACCACCTGCCTGCGCCTCATCGCCGGCTTCGAGCAGCCGACATCGGGCTCGATCTCGATCTTCGGCGAACGCGCCGAGGGCGTTCCGCCCTATCGCCGCAACGTCAACACCGTGTTCCAGGACTATGCGCTGTTTCCGCATCTGAACGTGCTCGACAACGTCGCCTACGGGCTGATGGTCAAGGGCGTCGGCAAGCCTGGCAGGCACAAGGCGGCGGAAGAGGCGCTGTCACTGGTACGGCTGCCCGGCTATGGCGCCCGCCGCCCCGGCCAGCTTTCCGGCGGCCAGCGCCAGCGCGTCGCACTCGCCCGTGCGCTGGTCAACCAGCCAAAGGTGCTGTTGCTCGACGAGCCGCTCGGCGCCCTCGACCTCAAATTGCGCGAGAACATGCAGGAGGAACTGAAGTCGCTGCAGAAGGCGCTTGGCATCACCTTCGTCTTCGTCACTCACGACCAGGGCGAAGCGCTGTCGATGGCCGACCGCGTCGCCGTCTTCAACGATGGCAAGATCATGCAGGTCGGCACGCCTGAGGATATCTACCAGCGGCCGAAGACGCGCTTCGTCGCCGATTTCGTCGGCTCCTCCAACGTGCTGCCGCCGGATTTCGTCCAGCGCTATTCCGGCCAGCATCGCTGGGGCAGCCTGCGCCCTGAATCCATTCGTGTCGGCCGCGCGGCCAGCGCGGGCACAAGTGGCGAAGGCGTATCCGCCCGCCTCGTCTCGACCAACTATCTCGGCGCCACGACGAAGCTGGCGCTCGACGCCGACGGGCTGCGGCTGCACGCCATCGTGCCCGCCGGCACGGCCTTGCCTGGGGAAGGCGAGGCGGTGGTGCTCACCTTCAACCGCGAGCACCTGCATCTGATGGACGAGCCGGCATGAGCCTCGACGCCGCCATGATGCGTGCAACAGCGCCCGCCATCCTGCCCGGCAGCGGCGGCTTGCGCGGCGCGCTATCGGACCTTTTCTGGCGCAAGCCGAAGGTCCTGCTGCTGCTCATGCTGCTGCCTCCGGTTCTGTGGCTGGGTATCGTCTACATTGGCTCGCTGTTTGCGCTCCTGGCGCAGAGCTTTTTCTCCATCGACGAGTTTTCCGGCCTCATCAACCGTGAGTTCACGCTGAAGACTTATGGCGACCTGTTCCAGGCCGCCAATCTCGACATCATCCTGCGCACGGTGACGATGGCGGCCCTGGTCACGCTGGCCTCGGCCGTCATCGCTTTCCCCATCGCCTATTACGCGGCGCGCTATGCGCGCGGTCGCTGGAAGGCGCTGTTCTATCTCGGCATCATGCTGCCGCTGTGGTCGAGCTATCTGGTCAAGATCTACGCCTGGAAGCTGATCCTGGCCAAGGAGGGCATCCTCACCTGGCTGCTCGCCAAGCTGCATTTGTTGTGGGTGCTCGACGCATGGCTGTCGCTGCCGATTGTCGGCGGCAATTCGCTGTCGGTATCGTTC
>NZ_RZTF01000101.1:0-1200 GCF_004023175.1 Mesorhizobium sp. M7A.F.Ca.MR.362.00.0.0 | reverse complement strand
GTATCGTTCACCGGCACCTTCATCGTCTTCGTCTATGTCTGGCTGCCGTTCATGATCCTGCCGGTACAGGCGGCGCTCGAGCGCGTGCCCGGCAATCTTGTCGAGGCCTCGTCCGATTTGGGGGCTTCGCCGGGACAGACCTTCCGCAACGTGCTGTTCCCGCTGGCCCTGCCGGGCATTGTCGCCGGTTCGATCTTCACCTTCTCGCTGACGCTCGGCGACTACATCATCCCGCAGATCATCGGCACCTCGCGCCTGTTCATCGGCCAGGCCGTCTATTCGCAGCAAGGCACCGCCGGCAACATCCCGCTCGCCGCCGCCTTCACCGTGGTGCCGATCGTCATCATGGGCTTCTACCTCTGGGGCGCCAAGCGCATGGGGGCCTTCGATGCGCTCTGATGGTTCCCAGTCGGCTCCGCTCGGCCTGAAGATAGCCGCCGCCTGCGGCCTGCTGTTCCTGCAT
This sequence comes from Mesorhizobium sp. M7A.F.Ca.MR.362.00.0.0, assembly GCF_004023175.1. Classification (NCBI taxonomy): domain Bacteria; kingdom Pseudomonadati; phylum Pseudomonadota; class Alphaproteobacteria; order Hyphomicrobiales; family Phyllobacteriaceae; genus Mesorhizobium; species Mesorhizobium sp. M7A.F.Ca.MR.362.00.0.0. Next base: position 737 of record NZ_RZTF01000101.1, on the reverse strand, counting down.
CTACCGATCCTGCTGATCTTCGTCTACGCCTTCACCACCGAGGAGAAGAGCTTCGTCTGGCCGCCGCCAGGGCTGACGACGCAATGGTTCGCCGTGACCTGGAACCGGCCGGATGTCTGGCAGGCGCTGTCGCTATCGGTCAGGGTTGCCTCGATCTCGACTGCGATTGCTTTGGTCCTCGGAACGCTCTGTTCGGCGGCGGTGTCGCGGACAAAATTCTTCGGCTGCGAAACCATCTCGCTGCTGGTCATCCTGCCGATCGCCCTGCCCGGCATCATCACCGGCATCGCGCTGCGCTCGGCCTTTTCGCTCGCCGATATCCCGTTCTCGTTCTGGACGATCGTGCTCGGCCACGCCACCTTCTGCGTCGTCGTCGTCTACAACAATGCCGTCGCCCGCTTTCGCCGCACCTCCGGATCGATGATCGAGGCGTCGATGGATCTCGGCGCCGACGGTTTTCAGACTTTTCGCCATGTCGTGCTGCCCAACATCGCCACGGCACTGCTTGCCGGCGGCATGCTGGCCTTCGCGCTGTCCTTCGACGAGGTCATCGTCACCACCTTCACCGCCGGACAGCAGCAGACGCTGCCGATCTGGATGCTGGAAGAGCTGATCCGCCCGCGCCAGCGCCCGGTCACCAATGTCGTCGCCATGGTCGTCATGCTGGTGACGCTGCTGCCGATCCTTGCCGCCTATTACCTCACCCGTGACGGCGACCAGATCGCCGGAAGTGGGAA
>NZ_RZTF01001020.1:0-275 GCF_004023175.1 Mesorhizobium sp. M7A.F.Ca.MR.362.00.0.0 | reverse complement strand
AACTAAATGAATAAAGTGGGTCTTTTCTTCGTAGGATTCATCACTAAACTTTGCAAGTACGATTTCGTTTGGACGTTGTACTTGAAGTTTTAAAAATCCAGCTTTCTTTAGTCCTTGAAAAATAGTTTTTTCAACATTTTCAATATCATCTACACCCACAACTAAATCCAATATTGGTTTTGCAACCATATCCTTAATAGCTGTGCTTCCTATATGTTCAATTTGTTTTTCCTGAATAGGGGGTGAATTTAGAATATCCTGTTTCACCCTATGAA
>NZ_RZTF01001019.1:0-276 GCF_004023175.1 Mesorhizobium sp. M7A.F.Ca.MR.362.00.0.0 | reverse complement strand
ATAATAAACAACACGTTGTTCGTTTATTATACTTATCTTTTTGGAGGAGTTCAAATATGTTTAAAAACAAACTATTACTGTTATCACCATTCATTACATTGGTCATAATATTTATATTTTTATTAACATTAATTCCATCGGTCCAACCAGTACCTAAAAATCTGCCGATAGCAATTGTGAATGAGGATGCTGGAGTGAAGATACCAGATCAATCAGAAATGAATGTGGGCAAAACAATAGTGGAAATGATTAAAGAAAATTCACAGACAACTTCAG
>NZ_RZTF01001018.1:0-277 GCF_004023175.1 Mesorhizobium sp. M7A.F.Ca.MR.362.00.0.0 | reverse complement strand
ACGTTTTTCGTATCGAGCACATGGGATGTTGGTACAACACCTTCTGTATCCAGCTCATTCAACTGCTCAGCAAATGAAATGATTGCATCAAGCTGTTTCTGAAATTTTTCAGCTTCATCTTCTGTAATCGCAAGCCTCGCAAGGTTTGCAACATGCTTTACTTCTTCTTTTGTAATCCTTGACATAATTGTCACCTCCAAGTACGTTCCATGCAATAATCTGATGATATCAAACAAGCCTCTATTAAGGCAACAAGAACAATGAAGTATTTGTTATC
>NZ_RZTF01001017.1:0-277 GCF_004023175.1 Mesorhizobium sp. M7A.F.Ca.MR.362.00.0.0 | reverse complement strand
TAATTAAAACGATGTGGGGAGAGCATGATTAATTAGCTTTCCCCAGCGTTTTATGTTAAAATAGTACAAGTGTTTTTAAACAGGAACAAGTTATACGTAATTAACAAATTTGGCATACACCGCAAAGTTAGGTTCTTAATAAAAGAAGCTAACATTTTTCAGGTGGAGGGAAACAATTCCTGAAAATTTAGCCAATTAAAAAGAGACATTCAGTAACGTCTGGCAAATGTAAATAGAGGTGAATTCTGTTGCAGAATGAAGAACAAGTGCTGAAATA
>NZ_RZTF01001016.1:0-277 GCF_004023175.1 Mesorhizobium sp. M7A.F.Ca.MR.362.00.0.0 | reverse complement strand
GGCGGAAGCGGTGGAAACGATGCACCCAGGTGGCGTAGTTGCCGGCGCCGTTGGTGAGGATGGCGTCGTCGGGCAACATCTTTTCGAGGTAGTTCATGATCGGCCCCATCTGGACCGAGCCGGGGCCGCCTTCCGGTGGCGTCGACCAGTCGAGATAGGCGGCATGCAGCTTTGGCGTTTCGGCTGCCCAGACGGGTGCGGAGGCCGGCTTGCGCCTGGCGAAAGCGTCGATGAAGGCGGACGGCGAGGCGTTGATCGCCAGTGTCGGCCGGTAGAC
>NZ_RZTF01001015.1:0-277 GCF_004023175.1 Mesorhizobium sp. M7A.F.Ca.MR.362.00.0.0 | reverse complement strand
CTGGGCAATCCCGCCGGGCTGGAGTCCGCGATGTCATCGGGTTGCCAATTCGCCCGACGGGCAGCTGTTCGGCCATCGCGGTCTCCAGCCCGGCGGGATTGCCCAGCGCCTCGCGCGCCTGTCGCAGCCGGTTCTCGCCGCGACCGGCGATGATCACCTCGGCCCCAGCCTCACTGCAGCGTCGGGCCAGCGCCAGACCCATGCCGGAGCCGCCGCCGACGATCAGGATTTTCTGATTTGAAATGCTCATTCGCTCTGCCTTTGCTTGGATGGAGAA
>NZ_RZTF01001014.1:0-279 GCF_004023175.1 Mesorhizobium sp. M7A.F.Ca.MR.362.00.0.0 | reverse complement strand
CTAATCCTGTATCAGCTGCTATTTTTCTTTTACATTTCCATGAGACACCTAAAATACTGCAAGAGTATTCTTTAATATGCGTTAAGACTTTAACCAAATTTCGTTTAACATCCTGGCGTAATTTCATATCAGAAATAATATCTTTATAAGCACGTAATGATTCGTTTAATTCTTCAATAGTTTCAAAGCTTGCTAATTTTTTATATACATTTTGACTAGCGATTTGCATTCTTATTCTCCTTTTTCGGAACAAAAAAAGACACTATTATCCCTTAAAAC
>NZ_RZTF01001013.1:0-281 GCF_004023175.1 Mesorhizobium sp. M7A.F.Ca.MR.362.00.0.0 | reverse complement strand
CCTGATAAATCGACTGGGCGAGCCCGCGTTTTGTGCCGGCGGCCATATACGCCACACGGGAGCCCTCCGGATGGAAAATGGCCGAGCCTAATCCAATGAAAAACACACAGCATAAGATCGTTGCGAATGACGGGGCAAATGCAAGGCCTAAAATGCCAAGCATGCTGGCGGTCAAACCGACTGGCAGCGCATACGGCCGCGGCCGTTTATCGGTATACCAGCCGACAACAGGCTGCATGACGGATGACACCATGTTTAAGGTGAAAGCGATGATGCCAAGC
>NZ_RZTF01001012.1:0-283 GCF_004023175.1 Mesorhizobium sp. M7A.F.Ca.MR.362.00.0.0 | reverse complement strand
CGTAAAAATAAAAACCTTGCCCCTATTCGTCAAAAGGTAGGAATCGTCTTCCAGTTCCCCGAAAGCCAGCTTTTCGAGGAGACAGTGGAAAAGGATATTTGCTTTGGACCGATGAACTTTGGTGTAAGCGAGGAAGAAGCTAAAGTAAGAGCAAAAAAGGCGCTTAAAGAAGTTGGTCTGTCTGAAGAGTATTTGACTAAATCTCCATTTGATTTATCTGGAGGGCAGATGAGAAGGGTTGCAATTGCAGGAGTTCTGGCAATGGAACCAGAGGTGCTTGTGC
>NZ_RZTF01001011.1:0-284 GCF_004023175.1 Mesorhizobium sp. M7A.F.Ca.MR.362.00.0.0 | reverse complement strand
GCTCCTTACTGTGTCAGCAGCTTGTAATAGCTTCCTTTTGCTGTTACAAGCTCTTCATGTGTGCCGTTTTCAACTATTTTACCGTCTTCCATTACGAAAATCTGATCCATGTCCTTCATCCAATGAAGGCGGTGTGTTGCTAAAAAGACAAGCTTATCTTCAAATAATGGAAGCATTGTCTCCTTTAATTCGTACTCTGTTTCAATATCTAAGTGGGACGTAGGTTCGTCTAGCAGCATAACTTTCCGATCGGTTAGGACGGCCCTAGCTAATGCAATCCGCTG
>NZ_RZTF01000100.1:8165-17749 GCF_004023175.1 Mesorhizobium sp. M7A.F.Ca.MR.362.00.0.0 | reverse complement strand
GTCCGATGTTGGGATGGTTCGCCCGCCTGACAATCTCCCAGGCGTCGCGATGGTCGCTGGTATGCCTCCCCCAGGCCAGCGCCTCGTAGCCGACGCGAAGGGCGCGTCGTCCTGCCCGTTCGCCGAGTTCGCGGAAATCGTCGGCAGCGCGGTCGATGCCGCCCAGCGCCAGGGGCGAAACGTTGGAACACACCAGCATCAGATCCGTGCCGAGCTCTTGCATCAGGTCGAACTTGCGCTCCGCCCGCTCGAAGGCGCGCGAACGTTGTTGCTCGGGCATTCCTTCGAAATCGCGGAAAGGCTGGAAGAGTGTGATTTCCAGGCCGTGATCCCTGACCATCCGCCCGACCTCGGCAGGACTTCCGTCGTAAGCAAGAAAGTCATTCTCGAATATTTCCACGCCGTCGAAGCCGGCCGCGGCGATGGCCGCAAGCTTCTCGCGGAGGTCCCCGCTGATCGATACGGTGGCAATCGAGGTTTTCATCGCCGAGGTCCAAGCCATGCTCCTTGGACTTGGCCAAGTCCAAGGAGCAGGTAATATCTGTGAGCGGACGTTCCTGGTTGCATCAAAGAAGCGCGATGACGCGGGTGGGCCCGCCGGTCGCGCCTTTCACCTTGGGAATCCCGAGGAAGAGACGCGCTCCGGATTCAGGGATTGCATCGAGGTTCGCCAGGCACTCCACGCCCCAACGACCGCTGCCCAACCATTCGTAGTGGACAGGAAACGCCCCGCCCGAATTAAGCCCTGTGTCCAGTGAAAGCGTGTCGACGCCGATCCCTTTCACCTTTCGCTCGCCAATCAGGAACTGCGCGGTCTCGACATGAAAACCGGGTGTGTGATTTCTCTTCTTATTGTCGTTACCGGTGAACTTCGGGTCGCCGACCAGCCTGTGCCATCCGGAGTTCATTACCACGCAACAGCCTTGCGGGAGTGGGCCGTTCTTTGACTCCCACGCCTTGATGTCATCCGGCGTTAGCGATGTGTCCGCGTTCTCGGCGGCGCGCGCCGCGATGTTGATGACGGCGACAGGGACGATCAGATCCGAGATCGGGATCATGTCGGCCGTCAAACCGTCGGCGGAGAAGTGGATAGGCGCGTCCATGTGGGTGCCGCTGTGCTCGACGATCGTCCAACGATTGAGGTTCACCTTGTCCTTGGCGAAGGTGACGAGATGCTCGACTGTGAACCATTTCTCGCCGCTGAAAGTGGGAAACCCTTCATAGAGCGCGTGAGAGAGGTCGACCGTGTCGGTAAAACTCGTCGCCGCCGCCTGGGCTGGCGGCACGGTTGGAAGCGTGGCTGCCGCTGCCGCGCCAAGGCCGAGCGTAAATCCGGCTTTCAGCAGTCCCCTGCGGGTGGCGTTTTCGCAGATCGAATGAAGGCATCCTGGAGGACACATGTGGCTTTCTTCCCTTCCCTGTTAACTCCTGTAAAAACTAGAAGTGAGTGCCTGGCGAGATCGCCGACCATCGCTATTCGTCCGTCAACTCCCTCAACGATTTCACCGCGGTGGCATATCCCCGAGGCCCGAGGCCTGCGATGACCGCAGTCGCGATCTTCGACACAAGCGATCGGTGGTAGATCTCCTCGCGCCTGTGAATATTCGAGATGTGGAGCTCGACGATCGGGCCGGAGAACATCTTCAGCGCGTCGAGGATGGCGATCGACGTGAAGGAGAAGCCGGCCGGGTTGATGACGATCCCGGCTCCCTCGTCGATCGCTTCGTGGATCCAGTCGATGATCTGACCCTCGCTGTTCGACTGATGGAAGCGAACGGGCGTGTCGCCGGCCGCTTCGCGGCAGAGAGCCTCGATCTCGGCCAGCGTCGTCGTGCCGTAGATTTCCGGTTCGCGCTTGCCGAGCCGGTTCAGGTTCGGACCGTTGATCACGTAGATAGGCTTCACCATGACGGCTCCTTTGTCTTCGATCAGCCCTGGTAGCCCAGTAGCCTGGGCAACCAGAGCACAAACTCCGGGAAGAACGTGATGAGGGCTAGCGCAGCGATCATCGCCCACAGGAACGGCAGCACGTCGCGGACAATGTCCTTCAGCGGCACTTCGGCGATCCTCGTCATGATGAACAGCAGCAGACCGTATGGCGGCGTCACCAGGCCGAGCATGATGTTGACCACCACCATCACGCCGAAATGCACCATGTCGATGCCGAGCGCGCGCGCCGTCGGGATGAGGACGGGCACCATCACGAGAAGAATCGTGGTGCCTTCGAGCACGCAGCCCAGCAGCAGCAGCAGGATATTGACAAGGATCAGGAAGCCGATGGGCGACAGATCCCAGCTTGTGAGAATGACCTTTATCGAGTCCGGGATGTTCTCGACGGTGACCACATAATTGAAGACCAGGGCGCCGGCGATCAGCATGCCGATCGAGGCCGAGGTGCGCGCGCTGGCCAGCACGGAACGATAGAAGTCGGCGAAGCTGACACTGCGGTAGAGCACCACGGAGATGACCAGCGCATAGGCCGCAGCAACCGCTGCCGCCTCTGTCGGCGTGGTGACGCCAGAGTATATGCCGCCGAGCAACACGACCGGCATCATGAGGGAGGGGAAGGCACGCCAGGTAATGCCCGGGAGTTCGCGCAGCGGGGTCGGGGCTTCGACCGGAAAGTTGTTGCGCCGCGCCTGATAGGCCACGATCCCCATCTGCGCCGCCGCCATCAACAGGCCGGGAATGACGCCGCCGAGGAACAGGTAGCCGATCGAGGCGTCGGACACGAGCGCGTAGATGACCATGGGGATCGACGGTGGGATGATCGGGCCGATGACGGAGGTCACGGCCGTCAGCGCCGCAGCGTAGCTTGGCGTGTACTTGCCGTCCTTGGTCATCATCCTTTGCATCATCTTGCCGGTGCCGGCAGCATCGGCGATGGCCGATCCCGACATGCCCGCAAAGATGATGCTCTGGACGACGTTGACGTAGGCAAGGCCGCCCCGGAACCGGCCGACCACAGCATCGCAGAAGCGCAGCAGGCGCTCTGTCATCGAGCCGATGTTCATCAGCTCCGCAGCCAGGATGAACAGCGGCACCGCGAGGACGATGTAGTTGTTGTACATCCCGTTCAGCAGCTGCTCGGCCGCCGTCCCCATATCGAGCCCTGCCAGCAGCAGATAGAGGATCGAGCCGGCGATCATCGAGTGCCCAATCGGCAGCCCGAGGAAGGCAAGTATGGTGATCGCGACGACCGATATCGAGAACGGGCTGGCGAGATTCATACGCCCGACCCCGCCTTGGTGGGATCGAACTCCTTTGGCGCCTTGCCGAACACGGCTTGCCAGGACAGCCAGAGGTAGCGAACAATGATAGCCACGACGAATATGACGTAGATCGAGAACAGCCAGTCGAAGCGGATCTCCAGATAGGCGGTCTTTTCGACTTTCATGAACGTCACGTAGTCGAGCACGGCAGGAAACGAAATCGCGTAGAGCACGATCAGCGATGCGGCCGCGATGAGGAACATGATGCGGCGAACGCGCGGTGGGGCCGATGCGTAGAAGAGGTCGAAGCGGATCTCCTCCTCCTCGCGGACAACGAAGGCTGCACCCCACAGCACCAGCCAGATCCACAGGATCACGCTGATTTCGTTGGTCCAGCCGATCGGCATGTTGAGCAGGTAGCGAAAGGCGATCTGCAGCAGGAAGGCCGCGAACATTGCCGCCAGCATGACGGCGAGGACGTTCTCGGCGCGCCGGTATAGCCAGCGACCAAAGTTTCGGAGCGAAGGTGTCACGCGGGCTTCTCCGCCTGCTGGAATGAGGAGGCGCGGCGCAAGCCCCGCCGTGCCTCCGGCTTAGAGCGCGTTGATCTTGTCGACCATGCCGGCCGGCCAGTCCTTGGCCAGGTCCGACGACAGGTATTTCTCCTGAGCGTAGTTGCGGAACGCAGCGATGTCGGGCTCGTAGAGCTTCAGACCCTTGCCCTTGAACAACTCGACCAACTCTTTTTCGCGCGCAAGATGCTTTTGCGTGCTGAACTCGATGGCGGCGTCAGCGGCGGCCTGGAACTTCGCCTGCTTGTCGGCGTCCATCTCATCCCACACCTTCTTCGACACGGTCAGCAGATCGAACCCGACCAGATGCGAGGTCAACACGATCTGCGACATGACCTCATAGAACTTCATGTTCTCGACATTCGGCAGCGGATTGTCCTGACCGTCGATCGCGCCGGTCTGCAGCCCGGTATAGACCTCGGCATAGGCCATGGCGACGGGATTGGCGCCGAGTGCGGAGCCGAGGAACTGCCAGGCATCGCCGCCCGGCATGCGCAGCTTGATGCCCGCCATGTCGGCTGGCGTGGTGATCTTCTTGTCCGGCTTGAGGCCGATCTGCCGGGCGCCGAAATAGGTCGGTCCGAGCACACGCACGCCAAGCTGGTCCTCGGCCATCTTCTTCATCTCTGCGCCGAGATCGCCGGCGAAGAACGTTTTCAGATGTGCGGCGTCGCGGAACAAATAGGCGGCGGTGACGATCGACCATGCCGGGATCTGCTTGGAGATATCCTGTGGCGCGATGTTGCCCATCTCGAGATTGCCGCGCTGCAGGGCGACGAGCTCGGTGCCTTGCTTGAACAGATTGCCGCCATAGTACCCCTCAAAGACGAAGTCGTCCTTGATCGAGCTGGCGAACATTTTCACCATGTCGGCGCGGATATCCTGTTCGGAGAACACGGCCGAGAAGCGCAGCTTCGGCTTGTCCTGGGCAAGGGCCGGAAAAGCTGCCGTCGTGGCGAGCGCGCCCGCCCCGACCAGGAGTTCCCGGCGTGTGGCATTGAAAGTCATGGTCGTTCCTCCCTATTGGCTATTGTCCAAGTCATGTGTCGGCTGGTCACGGACGCTCCCAAAGGCGGCAAACGCCGCCTTCATCCGTTCAACATCGGGCGCAAGCCCGGTGAAAAGCTCGAAAGCCCGCACGGCCTGGAATACGGCCATGCCCTCGCCGCTGAGCGTGCGGCAGCCCCGTTGCCGTGCCTGTCTGAGCAGTTCCGTTTCGAGCGGCAGGTAGACGATGTCGGCGACCCAGCACTCCGGTCGCAACAGATCGGCGGCAATCGGCATGCCGGGCGACTTTGCCATCCCGACCGGGGTCGCGTTGACGATGCCGTCTGCGCGAGCCGAAGCCACGGCAAGGTCCGAGACGACCTCCACCTTTTGCGTGCAGCCGGCTGACCTGAGCCGCGACGCCAGCGCTTCGGCCCGATCAGCCTGCAAGTCGGTTACCAGCAGCGTCTCGACGCCGCTTTCCAACAAGGCGTGGGCCACCGCGGCGCCGGCGCCCCCTGCTCCCAGCAGCAGCACCTTCCGACACCTCTGTCCGGCCAGCCCGTGGCGAAAACTCTCCTTGAATCCCCACTTGTCGGTGTTGTGGCCGATGCGCCGGCCGCCCCGGAACACTACGGTGTTGACCGAGCCAAGGATCTCGGCCGCCTCGGAAAGCTCGTCGAGCAGCGGGATGATTTCCTGTTTGTAGGGAAACGTGACGTTGAAGCCGGTAAAGCCGAAGTGCCCGGCAAAGGCGATGAGATCGGCCAAAGGAGGGGCAGTCTCACCCATCGTTTCGGTATCGAGCAGCGTATAAACGCAGGAGAGTCCTTGGGCGCGGCCTTCCGCCTCGTGCATCGCCGGCGTCCGGGAAAGCTGAATTCCACGCCCGAGCAAGCCGACCAATATGCGGGGCGAACTGGGAGACGTCTCCCATTTTTCCGCGGTGGCGGCAAACAAGGCCAAGCGATCCTCCCAAATCGGACTGAGCGCAACTTTGTACCAGTCAGTTAATTTCGTCAACAACTTTGTACTATTCGGTTAATTTGCTAGACTCAGGTGCTGGTGCCACGATTGCGAGGAGCGGACATGAGTGATGAGATGGTGCTGAACGAGAAGGTGGCAGCGGGCGGCCGCAGCGGGTGGAAGCAGGATCCCGCCGGCGTTCAAAAGAACATACTCGCGGTGGCGATGACCGAGTTTGCCGCAAACGGCCTGTCGGGCGCGCGCATCGACGAGATCGCGGCAAAGACGCACACGTCAAAGCGGATGATCTACTACTATTTCGGCGACAAGGAGCGGCTCTACGGCCGCGTCCTCGAGGAAGCCTACCGGCAGGTGCGAACGGGCGAGCAGGAGCTGGAACTTGACCACCTTCCGCCTGTAGAGGCGCTGAAACGGCTCGCCGAATTCACCTTCGATCATCACAGCCGCCATCCGGATTTCATCAGGATCGTGATGATCGAAAACATCCATCATGGCGTGTATCTCGAACAATCCGAGCTGATCAGGCTGTTGAATGCAGGGGCTATTCAAAAGCTTGAGGCGATTTGCCGGCGCGGGCGTGCGGATGGCCTTTTCCGTGAAGACGTGTCGCCTCTCGAATTGCACTGGCACATCAGCGCGTCGAGCTTCTTCAACGTTTCCAACCAAGCGACCTTCTCGCGCATTTTTGGCAGTACGCTCTACACCGTGGACGGGCAGCGCTTGCTCCGAGATCATTTGGTGGAAATGGTCATCGGCCTTGCACTGAAACCCGAGCGCCCGAAAGGGCGCGCTCGTGGGGTACGCTGACGGTCGATGGCAATCTGGAGCTGTCGGCCGATCCATCCTCGATTACGAGTTGGGTAGTGCCGGCACCGCTGGAAATCCGGCCACGGGCGTGAGCGACCAGATAGCAGTGCGTGACAACCTTACGCTCGATGGCACGATTAACGGAAAAGGGCGGTGCGGCGGCATTGACCAGTGCAAGCCAGACCACCGACGCCACTTTCACCACGCTTGGTCTCAGAGCCTCCGCCGGCTTCACGCTCGGCGCCATCGATGCCACAGCGCGCGGCATGCTGGGCTGGCGCCATGCCTATGGCGGCATCATACCGACCAGCACACATGCCTTCTCTGCCGGTGATGCCTTCACAATCGCTGGCGTACCGATCGCAAAGGACAGTGCCGCCATCGAAGCGGGGCTCGATCTCAACCTGACCGATGCCGCAACCCTCAGCGTCGCCTATCAGGGTCAGTTCGGCTCCGGCGTCCAGCAGAACGGCTTCAATGCAAAGCTCAACGTGGAATTCTAACTAAGCGGGAAGGATCGTTCCGGAATGACTGCCCCTTACGAAAAAGGGCCATTCGATCCGGAATATCACTACGGCCGCTTATCGCATCGCCCAGGCGTTCGTACGCCAGGAGGCGACCTGGCGAGCGCCAGGCAGGAAGCCAGCCTTATCGCCGCCGGTCGGAGCGCGCCTACAAGGACGTGCGCAACCGCGATGAACGCGAACGCTGCGACCGCAGACGGCTGGACTTGATCGCGCAGAAGCGGACGCAGGAGTAGCTGGGAGGATTGTGTGGCGCGAAGCGGACCCTCCAAGGCTCGGCTTTCCCGTAAACGCTTTACAGCCCGGTTTGGTAGCGCTACCGTTTCGGCCTAGCGTGAGCCTGGGAGGAGCCAGGGCTGTCGCTAGCGGAAGCGTTGTTCCTTCGACGACGTCGCGGGAATTTGTTGGGAGGATCGATGGCGTCTGTCGCAATTGGCGAAGTCTATAAATCATTCGGCGCTGTCGAGATCCTGCACGGGGTCAGCGTGAACATCGAGGACGGCGAGTTCGTCACTCTGGTCGGACCGTCGGGCTGCGGAAAATCAACCCTCCTCAGAATGATCGCCGGCCTGGAAAAGATTTCACGCGGCCAGATCGCGATTGGCGAACGTGTCGTCAACAACGTTGCGCCCAAGGAGCGCGACGTCGCCATGGTCTTCCAGAACTATGCGCTCTACCCACACATGACCGTCGCCGAGAATATGGCGTTCTCGCTGATGCTCAAAGGAGTTTCCAAGCCGGAGAGCGATGCAGGCGTGCGCCGCGCAGCCGAAATCCTTGGGCTGGTGCCGTTGCTGGCGCGCTATCCTCGGCAGCTTTCCGGCGGCCAGCGCCAGCGCGTCGCAATGGGCCGCGCGATCGTTCGTGATCCGGCGGTCTTTCTCTTCGACGAACCGCTGTCCAATCTCGACGCCAAACTCAGGGTGCAGATGCGCGCCGAGATCAAGGAACTGCACCAGCGCCTCAAGACCACGACAGTCTACGTCACTCACGATCAGATCGAAGCCATGACCATGGCTGACAAGATCGTGGTCATGCATGACGGCATCGTCGAGCAGATAGGGCCGCCGCTGGAACTCTATGACCGGCCGAACAATCTTTTTGTCGCCAGCTTTATCGGCTCGCCGGCCATGAATTTGCTGAGGGGCGAGATCGCTACCGACGGCTCACCCTCGTTCCGCGGCGCCGGGGGGATTTCGGTCCCGTTGGCCTCGGCACTTTCCATCCGCAACGGCGAGCCTGTGGTGCTGGGAATAAGGCCCGAGCATTTGCGGCTGTCCGACGACCAGGGCATTCCGGTCACCGTCGCGGTGGTTGAACCAACCGGGTCCGAAGTGCAGCTCATCGGCCGGACAGCCGGCGGCGAAGAGATCGTCGCGAATTTCCGGGAACGACATTCCTTTACGCCGGGCGAAACCATCCGGCTTACGGCCGAGCCCAGCCTTATCCATCTCTTTCACGCAGAAACCGGACAGAGATTCCAGACACGTATCGATCAGTAGAACCACAGGCAAGGACAACAACAGGAGGAAACGAGCATGAAGTTCACCAGACGCGACGTGATCCGCACCACCGCCGGCGCGGCGGCGGGTGCCTTGGGAAGTCGGTTCATCAGCTCTCCGGCCCTTGCCCAGGACGGACTGAAATACAAACCCGAGGATGGCGCCAAGCTTAGACTGCTGCGCTGGTCGCCCTTCGTCCAGGGCGATGAGGACCAATGGCTGGCCAACACCAAACGCTTCACCGAGGCGACAGGTGTCGAGGTTCGCGTCGACAAGGAAAGCTGGGAGGACATTCGTCCCAAGGCGGCGGTCGCAGCAAATGTCGGGTCCGGCCCCGACCTGATGTTCGTCTGGTTCGATGACCCGCACCAATATCCCGACAAGCTGCACGACGTGAGCGAACTGGGCGAGTATCTCGGCTCGAAATATGGCGGCTGGCACGAGGGACCTAAGCAATATGCGACACGCGACGGGAAGTTTGTCGGCCTGCCCCTGGCCACGATCGGCAATGCCATCGTCTATCGGGAAAGCTGGGTGAAAGAGGCTGGCTTTTCGGAGTTTCCCAAGGACACGAAAGGCTTCCTGGAACTTTGCAAGGCCTTGCAAGCGAAGGGACATCCGGCCGGCTTCACGCATGGTCATGGCGTCGGCGACGGCAACAACTATGCTCATTGGCTGCTGTGGAGCCATGGCGGCCAGATGGTCGACGAGAGTGGCAAGGTAACGATCAACAGCCCCGAGACCCTCAAGGCGATCGAATATGCGCAGGAGCTTTACAAGACCTTCATTCCAGGCACCGAAAGCTGGCTCGACGTCAACAACAACCGCGCCTTCCTGGCCGGCGAACTGGGCGTGATCGCCAATGGAATTTCCGCCTACAACACGGCCAAGATCAATAAGGACAAAGATCCAAAGCTGGCTGAAATCGCCAAGGACATACGCACGACCAACCTGCCCATCGGTCCTGTCGGCAAATCCGTCGAATTGTTCCAG
>NZ_RZTF01000100.1:687-8155 GCF_004023175.1 Mesorhizobium sp. M7A.F.Ca.MR.362.00.0.0 | reverse complement strand
CCCTACCCCAACGCGGCCAAGGCGTATTTGCAGTTCATGTTCGAGGAACCGCAAATGAAGGACTGGATCACCTCCTCGGCCGGATATTGCTGCCAGACACTGAAGGCATTCGACAACAACCCCGTGTGGACTGCCGATCCCAACAACGCCGCTTACGCCAAGGCTTCGGCTACTCTGCGGCCTAACGGCTATGCCGGGCCGCTCGGCTATGCCTCGGCGGCAACCATGGCCGACTACGTGCTGGTCGACATGTTCGCCAAAGCGGTGACCGGCCAGGCCACGCCGCAAGAGGCAATGGAAGAGGCCGAGAAGCGGGCAAATCGCTATTATCGCGTTTGAGCCGGCTCAGCCGGGCAGCGCCGCTGCCCGGCTGGCTTCGGATTGCGTCGCGGCCGATCCGGCCTATCAATGAGACCTCAGCAGGAGCCAACCCATGGCCGTGCCGTCAGCTGCTATCCAGCCGCGACCTTCGATCTTCTCACGGATTCTGTCGCGCTGGAGCGAAAGCCGGAACGCACTTGGCTTCGGCTTCATGCTTCCGGCGGCTGCACTGCTGCTTGTCTTCCTGACCTATCCGCTGGGGCTCGGCGTCTGGCTCGGCTTCACCGATGCCCGCATCGGCCGCCCCGGCATCTTCATCGGCGTCGAAAACTATGAATACCTGTGGAGCGACGCCGTCTTCTGGCTCTCCGTCTTCAACACCTTGCTCTACACGATCAGCGCCTCGATCCTGAAATTCGCGCTCGGCCTCTGGCTGGCGCTCATCCTCAACCAGAACCTTCCCTTCAAATCGTTCTTCCGCGCGATCGTCCTGCTGCCGTGGGTGGTGCCGACGGTGCTCTCGGCCATCGCCTTCTGGTGGATCTACGATTCGCAGTTCTCCATCCTGTCGTGGGCGCTCATGGAAATGGGACTGATCGATCACCGCATCAATTTCCTTGGCGATCCGGAGAACGCGCGCGCCTCGGTGATCGCTGCCAATGTCTGGCGCGGCATTCCTTTCGTGGCCATCACGCTGCTGGCCGGCCTGCAGACGATTCCCCAATCGCTTTACGAGGCCGCGACGCTCGACGGCGCCAGCCGTTGGCAATTGTTCCGCTATGTGACGCTGCCGCTGCTGACGCCGATCATCGCCATCACCATGACCTTTTCGGTCCTGTTCACCTTCACCGATTTCCAGCTGATCTATGTGCTGACTCGCGGCGGGCCGGTGAATGCCACCCATCTGATGGCGACGCTCTCGTTCCAGCGGGGCATTTCCGGCGGCCAGCTTGGCGAAGGAGCCGCGATCGCGGTGGCGATGATCCCGTTCCTGCTAGCGGCGATCCTTTTCAGCTATTTCGGGCTGCAACGTCGTAAATGGCAGCAGGGCGGTGGAGACTGACATGGCCGCGATCGAAACGAACAATCGTCCGAACACGGATGAAGGCGGCATGGGCTATCTCCAGAGCCTGCCCCGGCGCGTGGTCACCGTTTATCTGCCGCTCCTGATCTTCGTCATCGTGCTGCTGTTCCCGTTCTACTGGATGACGATCACGGCAGTGAAACCCAATCTCGAGATGACGGATTATGCCAATTTCAACCCGTTCTGGGTCGTCAATCCGACACTCGAGCATATTCGGTATCTGCTCTTCGACACATCCTATCCGGGCTGGCTTCTCAACACGATCATCATCTCGACCGCCTCAACTTTCCTGTCGCTGCTGGCGGCGGTGTTCGCTGCCTATGCGATCGAGCGCTTGAGGTTTTCCGGGGCGCGGCAGGTCGGCTTGGCGATCTTCCTGGCCTATCTCGTGCCGCCCTCGATACTGTTCATTCCCCTGTCGGTGATGGTGTTCAACCTCGGGCTTTACGATACGCCGTTCGCGCTGATCCTCACCTATCCGACCTTCCTCATTCCATTCTGCACGTGGCTCTTGATGGGCTACTTCCGCTCTATACCCTTCGAACTGGAAGAATGCGCGCTGATCGACGGCGCCAGCCGCTGGCAAATCCTGACCAAGATAGTTCTGCCGCTGTCGGTGCCCGGCCTGATCTCCGCCGGCATCTTCGCTTTCACCCTGTCATGGAACGAGTTCATCTACGCTTTGACTTTTATCCAGTCGTCCGAAAACAAGACCGTGCCGGTCGGCGTGCTTACCGAACTCGTGCGTTCGGATGTCTATGAATGGGGAGCCCTGATGGCAGGCGCGCTGATCGGCTCCCTGCCGGTGGTGGTGCTCTATTCATTCTTTGTCGAGCACTACGTCTCCTCGATGACGGGGGCGGTCAAGGAGTGAAGCTGAGGCGGAAATCCCACCCTCGGCGGACCATCGAAGCAAGCTCGTGGGTGCCAAGCTGATCGTCAGCTTCCGGCCAAAGGCGACGATGGAAAAATCTGCCCGATGGCGCGAAGCCGGCAGCTTCGATCTGATCCGCGCACTCCGCTCCCTCTCCTTCCCGCAAGCCTGCCACAAGCTTGTTGAGGCATGGTCTGGCTAAGGAAAACCGGTAAAAGGCGGACTTTCTTGGCGATTTCTCCACCCAGCGACATCGTTATGGATGTGGCCCGAGCCGCCGACCCGGCGGATATCGAGACCGCCCGCGCCGCGCTGGCAAAGCGGGCCGGCGGCGCTGCGAGCACGTTTTCACTCGACGCCGCCGCTTCCGTCGATGCCGGCTCGATCCTGTCGCGCGCCACCGCCGATAAGGCCGCCGCTGCAACCGACCCGGCCAACAAATTCAAGAAGTTCGAGGCGATGGTGCTGCAGACCTTCATCCAGAACATGCTGCCCAAGGACACCGAGGGCGTCTACGGCAAGGGCCTGGCCGGCGACATGTGGAAATCGCAGCTTGCCGAGCGGGTGGCCGACGTGATGGCCGAACGCGGCGGCATCGGCATCGCCAAGTCGATGCTTGCCGACCACTATCTCGAAGGCAAGCGCGTGGTTCCGGTCGGTCCGGTCTCGGGCGTGTTGGAAAAGACCGAGATCGACCAGCAAAACAGCCTGTCGACCTCGCTGGTCCACCAATTGCAGCGCAAGGCTGCGGGGTCGATGACCGGTGACGAGACAACCATAAAAACAAACATCAAGATCTAAACTGGGAAACGCCATGGCCGACTTTTCAGAATCCACCCCCAATCTGCCAGCACGCACGACCGCGTCGGAAGCGCCGATCCCGTTCGCGCGGCCCGGCAACCTCGCCGCCATCATCGGTCGCATCGAGGAAGTGGTCGAGGAAGAGACGGCCGGTATCCGCAACGCGACCAACTATGATCTCAAGGCGTCGAACGCCCGCAAGAGCCGCTACCTCTACGAGTTGACGCGCGCCATGAAGGGCGGCAGCGAAGCCGAATTCCTCGAACAGCACCGCGAGGGCCTGACCCGGCTGCGCCAGAAGCTGGCGAAGAACGAAGCGGCGATCCTGGCGCATCTCAGCGCGGTCAACGAAGTCGCCAGCCTGCTGCGGCACGCCATCCAGCGCGCCGAGACCGACGGCACCTATTCCGCCGGCGAGTTCGGCTGGATGAAGGCATGATGCCGAACACAAGCGACACTTGGGAGATACTGCCGAAGCAACGGCGCAGTGCCGCGTCGCCTTCGCAAGGGACTGATCAAGGGACTGACAAGAGCCGATGATCAAGGTCATCGCCATCGCCGTCTGGATCTGCGCCGCAACCCTCGGCGCCGTGTTCTATTCGTTCCAGGCGGCCGGCGAGCGCGGTGTCGGCGAAACGCCGAAGCCGATGCTGGGCGGTCTCGACTACGTCAAGACCGACATCATTTCGGTGCCGCTGATCCGCGATTCTGAGATCGGCGGCTATTTCCTGACCAAGCTCGTCTACACCGTCGAACCCGAGCAGATAAAGAAGCTGTCCATTCCGGCCGAAGCGCTGATCACCGACCAGGTCTATTCCTACCTCTATTCCAATCCGCAGATCGACTTCACCAACAAGGCGACGATCGATCTCGATGCCTTCCGCGCCGCAATCCGCGATACCGTCAACGCGCGTGTCGGCGCGCCCTTGGTGCATGAGGTTCTGATCGACCAGGTCAATTTCCTGTCGAAGGACGAAATCCGCGACAACTGGCTGCGCCGCAAGAAAAGCGAGACGGCGAGCGAAATGACCAAGGCGTTCAAGGAACACTGAGTTGCCCCGGCTCGGAGTCCCGGCCTCATCGGGGCTCACCTGCCGCAACGGCAGGAACCAACCGCCGGAATTCGCGTTGACGTAAACGTCAACCCAAAGCTATATGCGGCAGCGACCGTGATCGCGAAACCGCGGCATGGGCTTCGGCTGGATCGAAGCGCCGTTGCGAGACAGATGCAACCAGACAAGGAGAACAGCGTGAGCGTTCAGGAGATTGCCGAGAAGATCAAGTCGCGGGTGGCCAGCAGCGGGTTCGATCGTTCCGTGAAATTCGACACCGGCAGCGACGGCGTCATCGTCATCGACGGCGCAACCGTCTCGAACACCGATGCACCCACCGACTGCACCATCAAGCTCTCGCTCGACGATCTGGATTCGCTGATCGCTGGCGACCTGAACCCGACAATGGCGTTCATGACCGGCAAGATAAAGGTCGAAGGCGACATGACCGTCGCCATGGCGCTCAGCCAGCTGATCGGCTGAAGGCATCCAGCCGCCCAAGCGGCACCCACCAAGCGCAAAAACGCCGCCTTTTCGGGCGGCGTTTTTGCATGAAATGCTGCCGGCTTCGTGTCAGGCCGCCGATATCAGTTCCTGCGCCTTTAGCTTGCGGCCGGCCGCCTTCAGCGTGCCGTGCACGCCGTCAAGCGCGCCTTCCACCAGTTCCAGCGCCAGCAGGCGGTGCCGCTCATAGGGTCCCGGCATGGCAAGTGAACCGGTCTTCTCGGCCGAGAAGCCGAAGCGCGCGTAATAGGGCGCATCGCCGACCAAAAGGATAGCGGCATGGCCGAGACGCGCCGCTTCGGCGATGGCATGGCGCATCAGCGCCGAGCCGATGCCGGCATTCTTGAGCGACGGGTCGACGGCAAGCGGGCCAAGCAGCAGCACGGCCGCACCGCCCTCGCCCAGCCTGACATCCCACAGCCGCACGGTGCCGGCCACGCCGCCCGAAGCATCGCGGGCGACGAAGGCCAGGCCTTCCGAGGGCCGCCGGCCACGCCGCAGCTTCTCCGACGACTTTTTCCTGCGCTTCGGCCCCATGGCCCGATCGAGCAACGCCTCGCGCGCCGCAACATCGGCGGCGGTTTCGGCGACCATCACAGAGGCCGGTGCGTGGCCCCCAATTTCAACTGGCATTTCCATTTCAACTGACATTTCCATTTCCGCAATCCCTGGCGAGCGGAGATCTGTTCCACAGGCGAGCCCGGGTGGACGACACGCGCCCACCGGGGATGATCTGATCGGCTCTCTCAGCGCATTTTCAGGCGAAGTTGTGTCCGGTTCGCCGTCCGAAAATGCGCTGAGGAAGCGCCGTCAGATCACGTAGGATCGGAGAGGCTCGAAGCCGTTGAAGGCGACCGCCGAGTAGGTGGTCGTGTAGGCGCCGGTGCCTTCGATCAGCACCTCGTCGCCGATGGTCAGCGACAAAGGCAGCGGATAGGGCGTCTTCTCGTACATCACGTCGGCCGAATCGCAGGTCGGGCCGGCGAGCACGCAAGGTGCGGTCTCCGTGCCGTCATGCGGCGTGACGATCGGGTAGCGGATCGCCTCGTCCATCGTCTCGGCAAGACCGCCGAACTTGCCGATGTCGAGGAACACCCAGCGCACATTGTCATTGGCCGCTTTCTTCGAGATCAGCACGACTTCCGACTTGATGACGCCGGCATTGCCGACCATGCCACGGCCCGGCTCGATGATGGTCTCGGGAAGCGCATTGCCGAAATGCTTGCGCAGCGCCGAGAAGATCGCCTGGCCATAGGCCTGGGCGGCTGGCACGTCACGCAGATAGCGCGTCGGGAAACCACCGCCCATATTGACCATCTTCAACACGATGCCTTCTTCGGCGAGCGTCGCGAACACCACCTTGGCGTCGGCCAGCGCACGGTCCCAGGCGGTCAGGTCGGTCTGCTGCGAGCCGACATGGAACGACACGCCATAGGCGTCGAGGCCGAGCCCCTTGGCATGGCGCAGCACGTCGACGGCCATCGCTGGCACGCAGCCGAACTTGCGCGACAGCGGCCATTCCGCGCCCTCGCCATCGGTCAGCACGCGGCAGAACACGCGCGCGCCTGGAGCGACGCGAGCGATCTTCTCGACCTCTTCGACGCAATCGACGGCGAACAGGCGGATGCCGAGCTGGTAGGCGCGTGCGATGTCACGCTCCTTCTTGATGGTGTTGCCGAAGGAGATGCGGTCCGCCGGCGCACCGGCGTCCATCGCCATCTCGACTTCGGCAACGGAAGCGGTGTCGAAGGACGAGCCCATCGCAGCAAGCAGGCGCAGGATTTCCGGCGCCGGGTTTGCTTTCACCGCATAGTAGATTTTTGAATCGGGCAGCGCCTTCTCGAAGGCGCGGAAATTGTCGCGCACGACATCGAGGTCGACGACGAGGCAGGGACCGGTCGGACGTCGGGTGGCGAGGAAGTCAAGGATGCGCTGGGTGGCCATCGGGGTCTCTCCATCAGCGCCTTTCGGCGCGCAATAAGGCTGCGGGACGCGGGCTGTCAGCCTCGCGAACACGCGGTGGACAAAGGCGGGACGGATATCCATGGAACCAGCCGGTGGAGACCCCGGAACCATGAAGCGCCGTCTCGCGGCGGTGAACCTTGGCCTTGCCCGGCCTCGGTTCGCTTTGTCTGCCTTGGCTTGGATGGGAGACCCGTCCGCACTGCCGGCAATGAAGGTGTGCCTCTTCAGTAACCCCGGTTTTTGGACAACCGGCAGAACACCAGAAAGGCCCGCACCGTCGTTGCTTCAAGGTGTCCTCGGGCTGGCGGTTGGCCGCTAGACCGACTGGAGGGGTTGGCTCCAGTTACCTTACCGATTTCCCTCACCATTCGAGGATCGGCGGACACCCACAGGCACGTGCGACTTTGGGCAAGCGCGATATAAGGGCGAAGACTTTCACAATCAATAAAAATCGTATCGCAGGTTGTAAAATTTCTGGCGTCGAACAATGTTGCGGCAACCGTATCCGGATATCGAACGATGACAGGCACGCACGGCCCTCTCAACGCCTTTCTCGATCTTCGCCAGATGCCAGTGGCACATGCCCAGCTAGGCCCGCTGGCCGGCCTGCGGCTGGCCGTCAAGGACATCTACGACGTCGCCGGCTACCGCACCGGTTGCGGCAATTTGCAAAAATTCGCCGAAAGCCACGCAGCCTCGCGCACCGCACCCGCCGTGCAGATGATCCTCGATGCTGGCGCACGCTTCGTCGGCAAGACGCAGACCGACGAGCTTGCCTTCGCGTTGTTTGGCCAGAATGCGCATTTCTCGTTTCCGGTGAACCCGGCGGCACCCGACCGCGTCACCGGCGGCTCCTCATCGGGGTCG
>NZ_RZTF01000100.1:0-678 GCF_004023175.1 Mesorhizobium sp. M7A.F.Ca.MR.362.00.0.0 | reverse complement strand
GGGGTCGGCGGCGGCGGTGGCGGGCAGGCTGGCCGATATCGCCACCGGCTCAGACACCGGCGGCTCGATCCGCGCCCCGGCGAGCTTTTGCGGACTGATCGGGCTGCGCACCACGCATGGCCGCATTCCGCTCGACGGCACGATGAAGCTGGCGCCGAGCCTCGACACATTCGGCTGGTTCGCCGACGACATCGAGACCTATGAGACCGTCGGCAAGCTGCTGCTCGGCCGCGATCCGCACCAGCACGTGTTGGACCGGCCGCTGGCGCTGGATTGGCTGGATGGATTGGTCGCCCGACCGGCGCTTGCCGAATATGGTGAAATGAAGGGGCTGGCGGGCAAGGTCTTCGGCGCGCCGGTGACGCCGGCAATCCGCTTCTCCTCATCTCCCGATGAACTCTACTGGTGCTTTCGCCGGCTGCAGGCCAGGGAGGCCTGGGCGGTGCATGGCGAATGGATCACCAGCGGCGAGCGCGGCCTCGGCCCGGGCGTAGAGGAGCGTTTCGGCTTTGGCCGCGCCGTCGACGACAAGGCAGCCCAGGCCGAGAAGGTGCGACGTCTGACCTTTCGTGGCGAACTAAGTGCCCTGCTCGGCAAGAACGGCTTCCTTGTCCTGCCGACGGTGCCTGGTCCGGCGCCTTACGTGGACAGCACGCCGGAGCAGTTCCAGGCCTATCG
>NZ_RZTF01001010.1:0-284 GCF_004023175.1 Mesorhizobium sp. M7A.F.Ca.MR.362.00.0.0 | reverse complement strand
ACTTTGTATTATTACTCGCCATGACATGAACTTTAGGAGGATTTATATGACTATTAACGAACCAGTATATGCAGCCATGTTAGTGCTTGCATTAATAGCGATTGGCGAAATTGTTTCCATCTTAACACGAGCACGCGTGCCAATGCTGCTTATTGCCATAATGGGCTTTCTTATTTTAATTTGGACAGGGATATTCCCTGAAGACATCGTAGATACATCTTCTTTTAGCACAATGGGTACGTTACTGACAGGTCCTCTCGTTGTTCACTTAGGAACACTAATCC
>NZ_RZTF01001009.1:0-284 GCF_004023175.1 Mesorhizobium sp. M7A.F.Ca.MR.362.00.0.0 | reverse complement strand
GTCCACATCCTATCAATCCTTGTAATGTTACTTTGTCAGGAGCAGAATTGAAAGAAGTACTCACAGATATGAAGCAGCCTTCATGGGAAACCCTTCATGTAAAAGGACTAGGGTTTAGAGGAACATTAATGGGCAAAATGATTTCAAGGGGTGTACAGACAAAAACCAATGGTGAAGTTATTACCTATTGGATAGGCGGCAAAGAACTTGATCCGAAAGCAGAATATATTGTAGCAATACCGGATATGTTCACATTCGGCGATTTCTTTCCATCTATATATCGC
>NZ_RZTF01001008.1:0-285 GCF_004023175.1 Mesorhizobium sp. M7A.F.Ca.MR.362.00.0.0 | reverse complement strand
GTCATAAATATATGAAAAACCCTGTTAATATTGAAATTGCTTCTCAAGGGGTTACAACAAGTACGATTGAACACCATGTAATGGAAGTCAAGGAAGCTGATAAGCTTTCCATGCTAAAAGCAGTAACCGTTATAGAAAATCCAGATAGCTGTATTATTTTCTGCAATACGAAAGAACATGTAGATACTGTGTTTGCTGAGTTAGAAGAATCCAATTATTCGTGTGAAAAAATCCATGGAGGATTAGATCAAGAAGATCGTTTTGCTGTAATGGATGGTTTTAAGA
>NZ_RZTF01001007.1:0-285 GCF_004023175.1 Mesorhizobium sp. M7A.F.Ca.MR.362.00.0.0 | reverse complement strand
GGCCATGCCGGCCAAATGGAACTGGTCACATCAGCCATCGTGCCGGGTTTCGAAAAGCCATCGAGGGCCGAATTCATCAAGGCACGGGTCGAAAGCGAGAAACTGGGTCCCATCATCGCGCCGCACGAACATGACCTCGCCGCCGCCAAGCGCATCCACAAATCAGACTATATCGACTTTCTCCCGACGGTCTGGCCGCAATGGCTGCAAGCAGGCCTCACGGGCACGGCGATGCCCTTCACCTGGCCGACGCGCGGCCTGCGCGGCGACGTGCCGCCAAAGTGC
>NZ_RZTF01001006.1:0-286 GCF_004023175.1 Mesorhizobium sp. M7A.F.Ca.MR.362.00.0.0 | reverse complement strand
CTGGGGGCGGAAGGGGGTGGCGAGGGTTCAGGCCGGGCCGTTGACCGCGTGGCCGATGAAGGCGCGGCAATTGAGGTA
This sequence comes from Mesorhizobium sp. M7A.F.Ca.MR.362.00.0.0, assembly GCF_004023175.1. NCBI lineage: Bacteria > Pseudomonadati > Pseudomonadota > Alphaproteobacteria > Hyphomicrobiales > Phyllobacteriaceae > Mesorhizobium > Mesorhizobium sp. M7A.F.Ca.MR.362.00.0.0. Next base: position 208 of record NZ_RZTF01001006.1, on the reverse strand, counting down.
GTCCTGCGTGTCGATCTCGCGAGCGGCCAGCTTGGCCTTGGCTTCCTTGTCGAACTCGACGAAGGCGGCATGGCTGATGAGGTTTTCGCGGCCGCTGCCCACATAGGCCGGGATGAAGATCGTCTTGGCTGCGTTGACGCGCTTGGTGAAGTCGTTGCGGTAGGTGGCGTTCATGTCGTGTCCTCATCTGGTGTTGATGAGAGTTTCC
>NZ_RZTF01001005.1:0-287 GCF_004023175.1 Mesorhizobium sp. M7A.F.Ca.MR.362.00.0.0 | reverse complement strand
AATTGCAATAGAATCAATTGTTTGGTGCGGAGAAGCTCCATGTCCGCCTTTGCCCTGAATCTTCAATTCAAAAGTATCACTTGCAGCAGAAGCAGGTCCGACTCCATATAGCACTTCTCCAAGCGCATTTCCTGAAGCAAGATGTGCCCCAAACACAACATCTACTCCATCAAGACATCCATCCTCTATCATGGCAATAGCTCCACCTGGCGGAAGCTCTTCTGCATGCTGATGTAAAAGCACAATATTGCCTGCAAGACTTTCCTTATTGTCATTCAGCACCTTTG
>NZ_RZTF01001004.1:0-287 GCF_004023175.1 Mesorhizobium sp. M7A.F.Ca.MR.362.00.0.0 | reverse complement strand
GTACAGATATGCATCCATTCGTTCATCCCTTTAATAAAGCAGTTGATCCTGTCTGGGAGTCTAAATCAGACTGGAACATATTTAAGGGACTTGCGAAATCTTTTACAGAAATGGCTCAGTCCCAGTTTGATGCTCCTGAGATTGATGTAGTGTCCGTTCCGCTCAACCATGATGCACCTTCGGAAATAGCGCAGCCATATGGATTAGTGAAGGATTGGAAAAAAGGCGAAATCGATGCAATCCCTGGCAAGACCATGCCAAACTTTACACTGGTAGAACGTGATTAT
>NZ_RZTF01001003.1:0-288 GCF_004023175.1 Mesorhizobium sp. M7A.F.Ca.MR.362.00.0.0 | reverse complement strand
CCGGAGAATTTCATGACAGAAGAAGCCGATCACAACCTCGACGCCCTCATCGAGCTTACCGCCGATGTCGTCTCAGCCTATGTCTCGAACAATCCGGTCCCAGTGGGCGATCTCCCCGCCCTGATCGGCCAAGTACATGCAGCACTGAAAGGAACGGCCGGCAGCGTTTCCGCAGAACAGCCGCAGGCTCTCAAGCCTGCTGTTCCGATCAAGAAGTCGGTGATGGCGGACTACATCATCTGCCTTGACGATGGAAAGAAGTTCAAATCGCTAAAGCGCCATCTGTCG
>NZ_RZTF01001002.1:0-288 GCF_004023175.1 Mesorhizobium sp. M7A.F.Ca.MR.362.00.0.0 | reverse complement strand
CCCTGAATGCCTTGGATGCCCTGGATACCTTGGTCGCCCTTGTCGCCCTTCGGGCCGGTGTCGCCCGTGTCACCCTTCAGGCCCTGGATGCCCTGGATACCTTGGTCGCCCTTGTCGCCCTTCGGCCCTTCAGGGCCAAGGCCCTCGAGCGTGATCGTGTCCTCACCCGCGAGGGCGCCCTGGATAATAAGCTCAGCACTGCCCCCGTTGATCGTGAGGGTGCCGTCACTGGCGAAATTGCCGTCGATCAGTAGTTCGGCGTCTCCGACATCGACGGTGATGATGTTT
>NZ_RZTF01001001.1:0-288 GCF_004023175.1 Mesorhizobium sp. M7A.F.Ca.MR.362.00.0.0 | reverse complement strand
GACTTGCAGGATGTCGCCTTCCGCGAAGGCACTGGCAATCGTTGACGGGATGATGTTCATCAGGAAGCTGGTCACGGACTGCTCGTGAGCCGTGGCCACATAGCCCTTAACGGCTTGGACATCGAGCGAGGCCGGATCGATGTTGAGGCCGGCGCCAGGTTGAACGATATTCGCGACAATCAGTCCGACAACGAGTGCAAGCGTCGAGAAGGTAAGGAAATAAACCATCGCCTTGGCGGCAACTCGGCCGACCTTCTGCAGATCGCTCATGCCGGCAATGCCGGTCGC